>CADDYR010000034.1 GCA_902810765.1 Chloroflexota bacterium | reverse complement strand
GCCTTCGGGCGCCTCGACCACCACGGGGTGGCTATAGCCCAGCGCGAATTCCAGGTTGTTGCCGCGTAGTTGGACGCGGTAGCCCACCCCGAAGATCTCCATCTTCGTCGTGTAGCCCTGCGTCACACCAGTGACCAAGTTGGACACCAGGGTGCGCGACAGCCCGTGCAGCGAGCGGCTGCGTCGCTCGTCGTCGGGACGGCTGACCACGATCGCGCCGATCCCCTGGAGCAGCTTCAGCGCGAGGTCGTGGGTCATCGGGCGGGAGGGGGTCTCGCCGTGCAGGACCCTGGCCATGTGCTCGCTCTCGAACCGGCCGATCCAGATCGGCAGGAGCCTGCCGGTCGTGGTCTCCTTGAGCAGGACGACCGCGTCTCCGGGCGCCTCTCCCTCTTCCTTCGGCTTCACCTCCGAGACCATCACCTCGACCGTGTCCTGTGTCGTCATCTTCCTCTCCTTTCTTTCGGGCGGGCCGTAGCCGGCGTCCGCGAGCGACTCCCTCAGCCTGCGCCTGCCCTTGAAGAGCCTCCCCTTGATGGTGCTCACCGGCACCCCCAGGAGCTCCGCGAGCTCGGCGTAGCTGTACCCCTCGAAGTAGTACCGCACGACCGCCTCACGGCTGACCTTGGGCAGGCCGCGCAGCGCGGACACGATCTCGTCGTGCAACTCCCGGGCCGCCGCGACCTGCTCGGGGGAGGGCGGCTCGCTCGGGATGTGGAGCAGCGCCTGGCCGTTCCTCTGCCGCCGCTGGCGCTCCCTGAGCGCCATCCGCGACAGGTTCGCCGCGATCGCGTACAGCCACGCCCCGAACCTGCCCGGGTCCCTGAGGGTATCCAGGCCGAGGTACGCCTCGAGCACCGTCTCCTGCGCCACGTCCTGGGCGTCGGGCAGCGAGCCGAGGATGCGCGCGCACAGCCCGACCAGGCCCGGCTGGTACCTGGCCACGAGCGGGGCGTAGGCGTCGCGGTCGCCCGCGAGCACCCTCGCCACCAGCGCCTCGTCCGTCCGCCGGTCTTCGCTGCTCATACCATCCGTAATATACGTTGCTCCGCGACGGCCGGAGGTTACCCGATCCTGTCGAGGGGATCCGGCCTTGACAGCCGCGGGAGGGCCACCTATACTGATAGTGCGACGCGGGATGGAGCAGTGGCAGCTCGTCGGGCTCATAACCCGAAGGTCGTGGGTTCGAATCCCACTCCCGCTACCGATCCGGGGTTCCCGATCTGCCGGGAACCCCGTTCTTGTTGGCCTTTGACCCCAAGCGCGGCTATTGGGTATAATCCTGCCGCAAGCGGCGAGGTAGCTCAGCGGCAGAGCAGGGGACTCATAAGCCCTTGGTCGTGAGTTCGAATCTCACCCTCGCCACCAGCATCCCCTCCCGACTGCCGCCCATCCTGTTCCGGAACGTGCGATGCCTGCTACCGACGACCCTCTGATCCGCCTCGTCCGCGCCACCGCCAGCCCGCAGCTCGAGGCTCTGCGCGACCGGAGAGTGGTCGCCGCTGTGAGCGGGGGCGCCGACTCGATCGCGATGCTGCACTCCCTGCTGAGCATGAAGGATGACCTCGGGCTGGCGTCGCTGTGCGCGGCGCACCTCGACCACCTCCTCCGCCCGGAGAGCTCCGGGCAGGCGGAGTCGCTGCGCGCCACCGTCTCGGGCTGGGGGCTCGAGCTCGTGCTCGGGCGGTGCGATGTGCGCGAGCTCGCCACTCGGGAGAGGCTCTCGGTCGAGGCCGCCGCGCGAGAGGCCAGGTACCGTTTTCTCGCGTCGGTCGCGCGCGACCGCGGCGCGGTCGTCGCCGTGGCCCACAACCAGCAGGACCAGGCCGAGACGGTGCTGCTGAACCTAGTGCGGGGCAGCGGAATCAGCGGCCTCTCGGGCATGAAACCGGTCGGCGCACTCCCCGGCGCGACCGACTTGCTCCTCGTCCGGCCGCTCCTCGGGGTCCCTCCCGAGGCTCTGAGGGGCTACTGCGCAAGGCACGGCCTGCCGGTGCTCGAGGACCCGACGAACGTCTCGCTCGACTACGCGCGCAACCGGATTCGCCATACGGTTATCCCCCGCCTCCTCGAGGTGAACGAGCGGGCGGTGGAACACATCTCGGCGGCCGCCAACCTGCTGCGCGCCGACGAGGAGGCTCTGGGCGTGCTCGCTGCCGACCTCTACGGCCGGGCCGCGGAGGAGCACGCCGACGCAGTCGTCCTGAGCCGGGAGGAGCTGACGGGGGTGCCCGAGGCGCTAGTGCTGCGAGTGCTGCGGCTCGTGGTGCTGCGTCTCGCGGGCGGCCTGGAGGGCGTGGGCAGGCGCCACCTGCTCGCGCTCCTCGACCTGCTCCGGGGGGACGAGGGTCGCGCGCTCGACCTGCCCCACGGCCTCGGCGCGGCGAACGGGTGGGACCGATTGATGGTCCACCGAGGCCCGGCCACGTGGGAGGTCCTGTACCCGCTGCCGCTGCTGGACGAGTCCGGGGAGCAGCTGGCGGAGGGCTGGGAGTGGGCGGTCTCGCGTGACGGATGCGCCTGTCCGGAGTCACGCCCCGGCACTCGGCTGCACGAGCACGTGCGGGCGAGCGCGTCGGAGCTCGTGCTCAGGCCCGGGCGGCCCCGCGAGTCGTTCCGGCCGCTGGGCATGGGTGGCGAGAAGCGGGTGGCGCGGTTCCTGCTCGACAGCAAGGTCCCGCGGCCCCTTCGGGGTCGGGTGCCGGTCGTCGCGACGGACGGCGGGATCGTGTGGGTCGTCGGACACAGGATCGACGACAGGTGGAGGCTGGAGGTGCCCGGGGAGCGCGGCTATCTGTGCCTGTGCGTCCGGCGGGGATAGAGGAGGGGCGGCCATACCGTATACTGGGCACACGACCACAACCAAAGCCAGACCGCTGCTAAATTGACTGTCAACAGGGGCTTGGATATAATTGGCTTAGACTGGCGGGCGGTACCCTTCGGTGGTGAAGAGTATGCGCCGCTAGCAGCAATTGGAGGCCCGGATGGGTGACAAGAGAATCTGGCGAAACAGCTTCGTGTGGCTGATCGTCGCCGTCGCGTTCGTTACCATCTACGTGACCATCAAGGGCAATTCGGAGAACCCCCCGTCGTTCGTCCCAATCAGCCAGGTGGCCAAGGAGGTGAAGGACGGGCAGGTCTCGAAGATCACGACACAGGACGGCAGCTCCGATATCGTCGTGACCCTGAAGACTGGCGAGGAGCAGCGCTCGCGGCTGACGAACAACGACTCGATCTACTCGGTACTGCGGGACAACGGGGTTGCGATCTCCCCCGGCAATCCCGAGATAGATGTTCAGCCCGCCTCGTCGTGGGGCGGCATACTCGGGATACTGAGCTTCCTGCTCCCGACGCTCTTCCTCGTGGGCGTGTTCATATTCTTCATGAGGCAGGCCCAGGGCAGCAACAACCAGGCGCTGTCCTTCGGGAAGAGCAGGGCGAGGCTCTTCAGCGGTAGCAAGCAGAGCGTGCGCTTCGACGACGTCGCGGGCGTGCAGGAGGCGAAGGAGGAGCTCGCGGAGGTCGTGGAGTTCCTGAAGTATCCGGACAAGTTCGCCTCGCTGGGCGCGCGCATCCCGCGCGGGGTGCTCCTGGTCGGGCCCCCGGGCACGGGCAAGACGCTCCTCAGCCGGGCGGTGGCGGGAGAGGCCGGGGTGCCGTTCTTCAGCATCTCGGGCTCCGAGTTCGTCGAGATGTTCGTCGGCGTCGGCGCCTCCCGCGTGCGTGACCTGTTCGACCAGGCGAAGCGCAACGCCCCGTGCATCGTGTTCATAGACGAGATAGACGCGGTAGGCCGCCAGCGCGGCGCCGGGCTCGGCGGCAGCCACGACGAGCGCGAGCAGACGCTGAACCAGATCCTGGTCGAGATGGACGGCTTCGACTCGAACACGAACGTGATCGTGATAGCCGCGACCAACCGGCCGGACGTGCTCGATCCGGCGCTCCTGCGTCCCGGCAGGTTCGACCGCCAGGTGGTGCTCGACAGGCCGGACATCGCGGGACGGGAGGCCATCCTGAAGGTCCACACGAAGGGCAAGCCGCTGGACAGGGACGTGTCACTGCACACGCTCGCGAAGCAGACGGCCGGGTTCTCGGGCGCGGACCTGGAGAACACGGTGAACGAGGCCGCGATCCTCGCTGCCCGGCGCAACAGGAAGCTCATCTCGAAGGTCGAGCTGGAGGACGCCATAGATCGCGTGATCGCGGGGCCGGAGCGCAAGAGCCGCATCATCACGGAGCGCGAGAAGTACGTGACCGCCTTCCACGAGGTCGGGCACGCGCTCGCCGCTCGGATGCTGCCGAACGTCGACCCGGTCCACAAGATCACGATCATCGCGCGGGGGATGGCCGGTGGCTACACGCGGGTGCTGCCCGCCGAGGACCGCCACCTGATGACGAAGAGCCAGTTCGAGGACATGCTCGCGTTCGCGCTCGGAGGCCGGGTGGCAGAGGAGCTCGTGTTCCACGAGATCAGCACCGGCGCGGAGAACGACATCCAGCAGGTGACGAACATCGCGCGGAAGATGGTCACCGAGTACGGGATGAGCGAGCTCCTGGGCCCGGTCGCGCTCGGGCACAAGGAGGAGCTGGTGTTCCTCGGCCGCGAGATCAGCGAGCAGCGCAACTACAGCGACGAGATCGCGCTGCAGATAGATCAGGAGATCCGCAAGCTGATAGACAACGCGTACCAGCGCGCGAAGCAGATCCTGACCGAGAACATGGACAAGCTGATCGAGATCTCGAACGTCCTCGTCGAGAAGGAGACGCTGGACGCCGAGGAGTTCGAGGCGATGTTCGACACCCCGAGGCCGCAGCCGCAGCTGGCCGACATCCCGCGCGGGAAGCAGGCGCAGACGCAGCCGGAGGGCGACGATAAGATGAGGGGCATGCCCGACCTCTCCGGCGGTCTCGCCCCCGCCTAGGGTCGCAGGAATCAGCCAGGGCAGGAGGGGAGCTTTCCTCTCCTGCCCTTCGTGTATCCGGACACATTCTGTGGAGAGAAGTAATGCACGGCCTTGAGACCGCGATAGTCAGCTTCCTGCGCGACCTCGTGCAGACCGTCGGGTGGCTCGGCGTGATCGTCGCGATGGCGATCGAGAGCGTCAACATCCCGCTCCCCTCGGAGCTCACGATGCCCCTGGCGGGCTGGATGCTGATCAGGGATCGCGGGCTGCCCGCCAGCTGGGTGCTCGTGGCCGCCCTCTGCGGCGCTGTGGGCAACACCATCGGCTCGCTCGTCAACTACGGCATCGGCGTGTGGGGAGGGCGTCCGCTCGTCGAGCGGTACGGGAAGTGGATACTCGTGAGCCGGCGCGACCTGGAGCGCGCCGACCGCTGGTTCGCGCGCTGGGGCGACGCGATCGCGTTCTTCAGCCGCCTGCTGCCCGTCGTGCGCACGTTCATTAGCCTGCCCGCGGGCATTGCGCGGATGAACCTCGCGCGGTTCACCGTCTACACCTTCCTTGGCTCGTTCATCTGGTCCGGAGTGCTCGCGTACCTGGGCTACGTGACGGGCGAGCACTGGGAGGAGATCCGCAGCGCGATGCGGCCGTTCGACGTGCCGATCGTCGTGCTGGTGCTGCTGCTCATCGCGCTGTACGTGTGGCACAAGATTCGCGAGCACAGGGCGTACGTGAGCGAGAGCGAGTCGGCTTAGGTCAGAGGAGGAGTGCATGCTCGTACTGTCGCGTGTAATGCCGAAGCAGTTCAGCGAGGCCGTGCTGGCGCTCGGGGTCCTGCGCGGCCAGATACGCGAGTCCCGCCAGTGCAACGGCGTGGCGTTCGTCGTGGCCGTGCTCGTCGGGCTGGTCACGCTCGCCGTCGAGATGAACAAGGTCCGCGGCGAGGGCCGGGAGAGGCGCGCCACGCTCGAGGAGGCGCTGCATGAATGAGCGGTGCCCGTTCTGCGCGATCGCGCGGGGCAGCGTGACGGCGGACGTGGTGCTCACGACGGACGACATAGTGGCGTTCCGCGACCTGAACCCCGTGGCCCCCGTGCACGTGCTGGTCGTTCCGGTCGAGCACGTGACCTCGGTGAGCGCACTGGAGGATACGGAGCTCGGAGGCAGGCTGCTCCGGACCGCTGCAAGGGTCGCCCGCCAGGAGGGGCTGGAGGGATCGGGATATCGAATCGTCACGAACCACGGCCCGGACGCCGGGCAGAGCGTGCATCACCTGCACCTGCACGTGCTGGGCGGCAGGCCGATGCACTGGCCGCCGGGCTGACGACGCTTGACGCCCTTACGCCCCGGCACATATAATCCAGAGTCAGCGAAGCGCAGGTGTACCGCGGGCAGCCACGGCTGACCCGCGTTTCATTACTACTGCTGGAGGGAGGTGAGTTCGGAGGAGTGGCCGAGGTAGTCATAGGCGATAACGAGAGCTTCGAGAGCGCGCTGAGGCGCTTCAACAAGAAGGTCCAGCAGGCCGGGATCCTCTCCGAGGCCCGGCGTCGGGAGCACTACGAGAAGCCGAGCGTGAAGCGCAAGCGCAAGGAGGCCGCGCGCCGCCGCAAGCTGGAGGCGAAGAGGGCGAGGAGCCAGTCCTAGCGCTCCAGGAGGGTGTCGAGTGAGCCTTACCGAGAGACTGGATGAGGACCTCAAGCAGGCGCTCCGTGCAGGCGACGAGGTCCGCAAGAACACGATCAGGATGCTCCGAGCTTCCCTCAAGAATCAGCAGATCGAGAACAGAGCTCCTCTGGACACCCAGCAGGAGCTCTCTGTTGTTCAGAGGGAGGTGAAGCGCCGGCGCGAGGCCGCGGAGGAGTACCGCAGGGTCGACCGCACCGACCTGGCCGAGAAGGAGCTCGCCGAGGCGGCCGTGCTCGAGACCTACCTGCCCGAGCAGCTGAGCGACGACGAGCTCCGAGGGCTCGTCCGGGAGGCGATCGGGTCCACCGGCGCCACATCCCCACGCGACATGGGCAAGGTCATGTCCGCGGTGATGCTGCGTGTGCAGGGCCGCGCCGACGGCAGGCGCGTCAGCACGATCGCTCGCGAGATGCTCTCCTCGGAAGATGCCGGCTAGAAGCTCGCGGCGGGGCCCGATCACTATCGGGCTCCGCCGCCTCTCCTGAGACCCCGAATGCCGAGGTTCGGGGTGCACGTCCGCTCCGAAGCCCCCCGGTTCTCCCGCCTCCGATCCTTGGTCAGGCGCCGCGTGGCCGCCGCGCTCGCCGCCGAGGGGGCGCCCACCGGCTCCGAGGTGAACGTGCTGCTCGTGGGCGACCAGGAGATCGCGGAGTACCACGAGCGGTTCATGGGCATCTCCGGCCCCACCGACGTGCTCTCCTGGCCCTCTGGCTTCGAGGGGCCAGAGATGGGAGACGTGATGGTGTCGTGCGAGACGGCCGAGAGGCAGGCCGCGGAGCTCGGGCACTCGTGGGAGCGCGAGGTGTGCGTGCTCGCGGTCCACGGAACCCTGCACCTGATGGGGTGGGACGACCGGACGCCCGAGGAGCGGGACGCGATGCAGGCCCGGGTGGACGAGATCGTGGACTCTCTCGGGCCGCTCTGAGCGCACCCCTGCCCGACTCAGACGGACTCCGGGTAAGCATTTACCCATTGTCGTCCTGCGCCGCTCACGCCTGTCATCCTGAGCCCTTCGCGGGGCTTACCCCTTCGCTCCCGCTCAGGGCAGGCTCTCGAGCCCTTCGCTTCGCTCGAGGGTAAACTCCGCGAAGGATCTGAAAGGCATTACCCCGCCCCCACCGATGATAGATTCTTCGGCCTGCGGCCTCAGAATGACAGACTCATCACCCGGATTCGGTATCAGACCTGGGGGTTGCGGGCGAGGTGCTCGTACAGCAGGTGGAGGACGCGGTAGACCGTGCGCTCCCTGAGGGCCTCGTCGGAGTGGGCGGTGGAGGTGGCGGACGCCACCCTCCGCCCGCCCTCGTACAGCTCGACCTCGCACGAGAACGCGCCCGGGCCCTCCCCGTTGCTGCTCGGTGCCCCCACGCTTACCGTGTAGTCGGCCCGCGGGGTCGCCTGGTGCAGCACGCTGCCGCCCACGAATGAGGGCGAGGCGGTGGCCGCGAGCGCGGCGGCGAGCGCGCCGCCCGTCGTGTCCTCCCACGTGCTGATCGTCGCGCCCGCCGTCTCGAGCTTGTCCGTGATCACCTCGGGCAGCGTGGCCTCGCCCTCGCCCCAGATCGCGTCGCCCAGGATGCGGCGCACCTCCTCGACCGTCTCCCCGAGGGACCGCTCCACCTCTGCCTCGTTCGTGCCCCTGCTGCGAACGACGACGTGGACGCCGTCCGACTTGGCGTAAGTGGCGACGGAGGGGTTGGGTCGGAGCCAGAGGCCGCCCAGGTCCTGAGCGACCGAGGACTCGCCGAGGCCGTACGTCTTCAGCGTGGCCGTTCGGATCACCTCCTCCGACCTCCCCTCGAGCCGCGGCAGCACCTCCTCGCGCCAGATCGTCCTCATCTCGCGCGGCACTCCCGGCATCGTGACGATCACCCGTCCGTTCGTCTCGACCCACCAGCCGGGCGCTGTGCCGGAGCGGTTGCGCAGCGGTTGCGCGCTCGGGATGAGGGTTGCCTGCTTCAGGTTCTGCTCCGGCATCTGCCGGCCTCGCCCGGAGAAGTAGGAGCGCAGGTCCCGCTCCAGCACGGGATCGAGCGTCATCTGCTCCCTGAGGAGGTCGGCGATGGCCTCGCGTGTCAGGTCGTCCGGGGTGGGACCGATGCCTCCGGTGCATACCACGAGATCGGCGCGCTCGAGGGCGGAGGCGAGGACATCCCGGATGTCGTGGAGGCTGTCGCCCACACCCGTCACCCTCCCGACGGCGATGCCGAGCCCGAGGAGCTCCTGTGCGAGGAACGTGGCGTTGGTGTCCGTGATCTGCCCCTCGAGGAGCTCCGAGCCTATCGAGACGATCTCAGCTTTCACGCTGGCGTCCCTCGAGCCATCGCTGCCTTGTCAGCACCATGTCATAGTGCAGCACGGAGATCGTGCCGAGCCCCGCCCGAAAGTACCTGCGCACGGGCTCGAAGCGGGGGTCGCCGAACACGTCGGGCAGGAAGCCCGCGCGGTACGTGTTCCAGTGCTCCCTCGTGTACCTCCAGCCCAGCTTCTCGTACACCCTCTGGGCGCGGCGGTTGTAGGCCGCGACGTCGAGGTACAGGGTATCGTAGCCCATCTCGTCGAAGTAGTACTCGAGGAAGGCGCCGAGGGCGTCGGTCCCGTAGCCCCGGTTGAGGACGTCGCTGCGCAGGTCTATGCCGAGCACCGCGCTGCGGGCGTCGGGATTGACCTGTCGAAGGAAGAGGCGGCCGATGAGCTCTCCCTCCTCGTCCACGATCGCGAACATCGCGTGGTCGGGGCGGGCGAGGCGCTCCGCGTACCACAGGTCGCGCTCGCGCTCGTCCATGTCGGGCGGGTTGTAGTCCTGGAAGAGCGGGTCCTGGTGCTTCGGCCACCGGCACCACTGGTCCACGTCTCGTCGCGAGAACCTCCGGATGCCCGTGATGCTCCCGCGGGCGATGAGGCCCCGGTCCTCGTCCATCTCCGGTCTGATCTTGGGCAGGCTCGTCATACTCTGTAGAGACCAGTATAGGCGCTGGACGGCTCTTGACGCCACGCCGGGCCTCGTGTAACATGTTCACGTCGGACGGGCCGCTAGCTCAATTGGCAGAGCAACTGACTCTTAATCAGTGGGTTGGGGGTTCGACTCCCTCGCGGCTCACCCGGGGGCCCTCTCGTGCGGCGAGAGGGCCTCGTTTGCTTTAGGGGCCAGCACGACAGGAGGCGGTACCCGATGTCCAGGATGCGCGTGCTGCTCACCGGCGCTTCCGGCTACATAGCCGACCAGCTGCTGCCCGCCTTCCGAGAGCGCTACGACCTCAGCCTCGTCGACGCCCGAACGCGGAACGCGCGGGGTGAGGAGGTCGAGGGAGTCGAGGTCGTGGACCTGCTCGACGCGAGGGACGAGGAGCTGAGGCCGTACTTCGAGGGCAGAGACGTGGTCGTCCATACCGGGTACGTCAGGCCCGAGAGTGAGGACCCGCGCGAGGTGTATCGGGTCGAGCGCTGTAACGTGGACATGATGCAGCGCGTGTACCAGCTCGCGCTCGACACCGGGGTCAGGCGGGTCGTCGCCGCGAGTACGAACCAGGCGGCGAAGTGGTACGAGCAGCCCTACTACGCTGGCCTCAAGGAGATGGTCAGCCCAGAGGACTATCCCCGCCCGGAGAGCTTCTACGGCTGGGCGAAGGCCGCCTACGAGTCGCTCGGCTTCGTGTACGCCTGCGGTGGGGTGGGGCGCAAGCTGGAGGTCGTGCTCATCCGCATCGTCGCCCCGCGCGAGATCCGTGCCTCCGACTTCGAGGGACTTCCCCGGGTGCGATACGTGCGCGACCTGGCGGGTTACGTCAGCCCCCGCGACCTGCAGCAGCTGTTCTGCAGGTCGATCGAGACTCCCGAGATCGATGACGAGTACGGCGTGCCGTTCCACATCTTCTACGGCGTATCAAACAACACCCGCAAGTTCTGGAGCATCGCGAACGCGCGCAGGGTGATCGGGTACGAGCCGGAAGACGACTCGGAAGTTCGCTTCGCGGAAGACATCGCCCGGATATTGAGGTAGGCGTGACGTGCCGGAGGAATCACAGGAGCAGGCCCCGCCCGCGGACCAGAGCCTGCTCGAGGAGATCGAGAATGCGGCGTGTGACTACGCCCGAGAGGCGGGCCGCGTGCTCAGGCGACACTTCGGCGCGCTCTCGGGTGTGGAGTTCAAGGACAAGCGCGAGAGCGACCCGGTCACCGCGGCGGACCGGGAGGTCGAGGAGGCGATCAGGCGTTCGGTCGGCGAGCGCTTCCCCGGACACGCGGTGCTCGGCGAGGAGGCCGAGGAGACGGGGGACTGCTCCGGGTACGTGTGGGTGGTGGACCCGCTCGACGGCACGCTGAACTTCATCAACGGCCTGCCGTTCTTCGGGGTCTCGATCGGCGTGCTGCGCGCCGGACGACCGCTCGTGGGGGTCCTGCATTTCCCGGCGACGGGCGAGCTCCTGCACGCGCGCTCCGGCGGCGGGGCGTACAGGGGAGAGGAGCGGCTGCGGGTGCGCGAGGCAAGGAAGCTCGAGCCCCGGCTGCTCGCCGGGCTGCCGCCTCACTACCGGGCGGGATTCCGGGTCGCGCTCCCGGTCGCGCGGCGGATGGGCGACTCCCGCTCGGTGGGCTCGATCGCATACGAGATAGGGCTGGTGGCCTCGGGAGGCTTCGCGTTCGCCGCGTTCCGTGGCCCCAGCCTGTGGGACGTCGCGGGGGGTGTCGTGATCGTCCGCGAGGCGGGCGGCCTGGTGCTGACCTTTGACGGCGGGGAGCGCAGATGGGAGGCGCTCGAGCAGTTCACCGCGCCTGCGGGGCGCCACAGAGACGGCAGACCGAGGACGTTGCGGGACTGGCGCGCCCCGGTGCTGATGGGCGCTCCGGCGGTCGTTCGCCAGATAGCGCCGTACTTCGAGCCGCGGGGGGCTCCCCGGCTCCTATCGAGGCTGCTCGGTCGCTACCTGCGGTAGGGGTCAGGCGTTCTTCAGCACGATGCCCTCGAGCGCGTTCGCCACGTCCTCGCCGCGGTCGGTCGCGTCCTCGAGCAGCTGGTAGATCTCCCCCCACCTGATGCACTGGATGAGGCTGGGCACATCGTGCGCGTCCGCATACAGCCCTGCGAGCGTCTGATCCAGCACGTCGTCGCCCTCGTTCTCCAGTCGGTTGATCTCCACCGTGTACCGGAGCATCTTCTGCCGTTGGCTGGGGTGCTCCAGGAGTCCGACCGCTTCCGAGATGCCGACGGACTGCTCGTGGATGATGCGGGCGAGCAGCCGCGCCTGCTCGGTGGGCTCCTCGATACGGTACAGCCAGAGCCTGCGCGTGACCTCCTCGATGTAGTCCACGAAGTCGTCCAGCTTGCTCGTCAGGTCCTGGATGTCCTCGCGGTCTATCGGGGTGACGAAGGTTCGGTTGAGCGCGCTGAACACGCGGTGAGCGATCTCGTCTCCCCGGTGCTCCAGGTCGCGGATCTTGCGAACCTTGCGCTCGACATCCTCGTAGTTCCACAGGAGGTCCACGAGCGCGTTCGCCACGTCGGTGGCATTGGTCGCTGCCTCACGGAAGTACTCGAAGAAGCGCTCGTCGCGAGGCAGAAACCTGGTCAGAACCATCCACATCCTCCCGCCCGGCGCGAGCGGCCGGGCCAAGCCGGAATATCCGACAAATGCAGGTCGCCAGTAACAGATTACCGCAGAGCGGTGGCAAATCGGTACTGCTTTCGGATGAGAGCAAGTAGTGGTCCACCGGCCGGCTCAGAGCGCCTGCGGCGATGGCCCGCGCTCGAGGTCGAGCAGCGCGCGCTTACGGTGCAGCCCCCAGCGGTAGCCGGCGAGACCGCCGTCCAGCCTGACGACCCGGTGGCAGGGCACGACCAGGGAGGCGGGGTTGATGGCGCAGGCCCGGCCCACGGCGCGTACGTGGGCCGCGGACCCGAGCTCCGACGCCAGCTCACGGTACGTTCGGGTGCGGCCGTAGGGGATGGCGCGCAGGGCCGCCCAGACGCGATGCTGGAACTCGGTTCCCGACAGGTCCAGCGGCAGCTCAGGAGTCCGGCCGCCGCCTTCCAGGTACTCGAGTATCGGACCGGCCAGGTCTCGCAGCCCTCCGACATCCTCGACGAGGGCAGCTCCCGGGCGGTCGTGCCGCAGCCCGCTCAGCGCTTCCTCCCCGAGCCCGACGAAGCACACGCCGCGGTCCGTGGCCCCGACGACGAGCGTGCCGAGCGGCGAGTCGGAGGCGCAGTACGAGATGATCCGGCCCTCGGTGCGTCTCGGTAGGCCGCCCGGGGGGCGGGACGCAAGATAATCGCTCCCGTTTGCCAACGATGCCTCAACCCCGACGTGTTAGAATCCATTCTGTTCCGATGAGAAGTTTAGCTTGTGCTCCGACCAGCCGCCACCCAGGGTGGAGAACACCGTGACCGTGCAGGACAGTCCGAACGTGAATGGCCCCATGTCCCCCGACCTGTCGGCGGTCGGCTGGGCCGGTGATCGGCGCGACATGTTTCGCATCGTGGTCGAGAACGCTCTCGACGTAATAACCCTGTGGACCACGGACAACCGCCTGATCTACGCCAGCCCGTCCATTGAGCGGGTGCTTGGCTACACGCCCGACGAGCTGGCCGGCGTGCGCGGCACCGACCTGCTTCATCCCGAGGACCTGAACGACCAGACCCTGGCGACCATCTCGCGGATAGAGAGCACCACAGGGCCCGTGGGCACGATCGAGGCCAGGTACCGGACGAAGGATGGCTCGTGGCGCAGGCTCGAGACGGTCGTCAACGTGGCGCTCGACCCATCGGGAGAGCGGCGGGTGATCTGCTACAGCCGCGACGTGACCCAGCAGCGCGAGCTGGAGCACGAGCTCGAGGAGAGCGAGGAGCGCTACCGTCTGCTCGTCGAGAACTCGCCGGACGCCGTGGTGGTGCACCGCGACGGCCAGCTGTTGTACGTGAACCCCGCCTGCGTCGAGCTGATGGGCGCTCGAGATGCCTCGGACCTGATCGGCAGGAGCATGGCGGAGTTCGTGCACCCCGAGTACCGCGAGACGGCGAGGTCGCGGGCGCTCACTGCCCAGCGGGAGCGGCGCGCGATGGGCAAGCTGGAGGAGAGGCTCGTCCGCCTCGACGGCCGCGTCGTGGACGTGGAGGTGGTGACCATACCGATCACGTACGTGGGACGGCCCTCGGTGCAGACCGTGATCCGCGACATCACCGAGCGCAAGCTGCTCGAGCAGCAGCTGAACCACCTCGCCTACCACGATCACCTGACCGGCCTGCCCAACAGGTCGCTGTTCGCCCTGCGCCTCGAGCAGGCACTGGTCCGGGCTGGCAACACCGGCAGCCACGTGGCCGTGCTGTTCGTGGACCTCGACGGCTTCAAGACGGCGAACGACTCGCACGGGCACTCGGTGGGCGACCGGGTGCTCCGGGTCGTGGGCGAGCGCATGAGGTCGCGCCTCCGCTCGCACGACGTGCTCGCCCGCTTCGGAGGCGACGAGTTCTGCGTCCTCGTAGAGGACGTCCGGTGCCGCGAGGACGCCACGCACGTGGCTCAGCGCGTGATGGATGCGCTCGAGGCGCCGATAGTGATCGAGGACGCCGAGCCGGTCAGGGTCAGCGCGAGCATCGGGATCGCGATCGGCTCCCCAGACACGAGCGGACCGGCGGAGGAGCTGCTGCGCGAGGCCGATGCCGCGATGTACCGCGCGAAGAAGAAGGGCAAGGCCACGTTCGAGCTCACCGAGATCGGCTCGCGCGGACAGCTGCCAAGGCAGTAGGCTTCCCGGCTGGCGCGCTCACACCTCCCGCGGTGTAGTATGGTTCGACACCAGGCTTCAGCGGGAGGTTCAGTCGTGCCAGGATACGTCGTGATCGCCAGCTCCAACGGGCGCGTGGGCATCGAGGCGGCGAGGGACGTGCTCGAACGGGAAGGCAGCGCGCTCGACGCGGTCGAGACGGGCTGCCGGCTGGTGGAGAGCAATCCGGCGGATCACACCGTCGGGCTCGGCGGCCTTCCGAACCTGATCGGGGAGGTCGAGCTCGACGCCTCGATCATGGACGGCCGGACGCTCGCGACCGGGGCCGTGGGCGCGGTCAGGGGCTATGAGCACCCCATCTCGATAGCGCGCAGGGTGATGGAGGAGACGCCACACGTCTTCCTCGTGGGTGAGGGCGCCGAGCGGTTCGCCCGGGAGATGGGCTTCGAGAGGACGGAGCTGCTCACCGCCGAGTCCCGACGGATTTGGGAGACCAAGCTCGAGGAGGAAGCTCCGGAGACCGAGCCGGGGCTCATGCGCTACCACGAGAACGTGAGCCGCTGGCTCTCAATGATCCGCGACCCCGAGAGGCCCGCAGGCGGTACGGTCAACTTCATCGCCCGTGACCGCGACGGCAGCCTGGCGTGCGGGGTGAGCACGAGCGGCTGGTACTGCAAGTACCCCGGCAGGCTGGGGGACTCTCCCGTGGTGGGGGCCGGCAACTACGCCGACAACCGCTACGGGGCCGCGGCGTGTACTGGCAGAGGAGAGCTTGCGATCCGCGCGGCGACCGCGCACAGCGTCGTGATGTACATGCGGATGGGAGAACCTGTCGAGAGCGCGGTCCGAAAGGCCCTCGAAGACGTTAACTCATTAGAGGACCCGTACGCTACCGGCCTGAGCATCGTGGCGATGGACCCGAGCGGACGGCACGCGGCCGGCACGAACCGCCCCGGAGCGGTGTACGTGTGGATGGACGAGGATAGCGCCGAGTTCGTGGAGAGCCCGAGGCTCCTCGTGCGGCAGGTGTGCCGGTAGCGCACTCTTGCCTTCGTTATGTTTTGCGCTTGATATAGTGGGCAGGGCACCTACCGAGAGGGAACCGGCACCCGGCTATGATCGCGCTACTCGAGCGCAGGCAGCAACTGTACAGGCTGATAGGGATAACCGGGGCGGTAATGGCCGTCGCGGCCTCGCTGTTCGTGCAGCTTCCGAGCGACGTCCACGTCAGCTTCCGGTCCTTCTACACCGTGGACGCGCTGCTGCTGGGGATGAGCCTCGTGATCGCGCTCAGCCCCCGATGGCTCAACTCGCATCAGGCGGCCGTCTGGCTCGTGGTCGGAGCGATCTTCCCGACCCTGGAGGCGCTCGCGGTCTACTTCACCGGTGGGGTGCGCAGCCCGTTCTTCGTGTTCTTCTACTTCTCGCTGTTCTTCATGGGGATGGTGGGAGGGCACGTGGGGGCGACGGCGAGCGCGGTCGTCTCCGGCATCCTCTACGTGGCGGCGTGCGAGCTGCAGATCAGCCAGATAGACCACGGCTCGCTGATGCTGCGCTTCAGCGCGACGCTCGCCTCGTTCTACGGGATCGCGATGTTCGCAGCTCTCCTGGGGAACATCGCGGGCCAGGAGGCCATGGACGCCGAGCGCAGGGCCATGAGGATAGTCGGGCTCAACGCCGTGAACAGCAGCCTGGGCGGTGTCCTCGACCTGGACCTGCTGCTCGAGCGCATACCCCGCGCGCTGTGCGACCAGCTCGGCTTCGAGCGGGCGGTCCTCTACCTGCTGAGGGATGGCCGGCTGGTCGCGGCCTCAGCCCACGCCGTCGATCCGGCGGGCGGCCTGGACGCGCTGATGGGCTACTGGCGCGAGCACCCCATCGCGCTCGACTCGGACGACGTGCTCGCGCAGTCCCTCAGGCAGTGTCGCCCCATCGCCGTGCTCGATCCTAGGCGCGACCCGAGGGTGAACAAGGCGGCGCTGTCGCTCGTCCGCAGCCGCAGCTTCGCGGTCGCGCCCCTCGTGGCCAAGGACGTGCCCATCGGAGTGATCTGTGCCGACTACTACAGGCAGCCGCGCACGATCGGTGACGAGGAGCTGCACCTGCTCAGCACGTTCGCGAGCCTCGCCGCCCTGGCGATCACGAACTGCCGACTCGCCGTGGAGGCAGGCAAGGCCGAGGCCCTGCGCCAGCTCGACGCCCTGAAGACCGAGTTCCTCACGATGGTGTCCCACGAGCTGCGGACCCCGCTCACACTGATCAGGGCGAGCGCGGACCTGCTGATCGAGGACGCCTCGGCGGGGATGGACTGCACGCAGAGGCAGCTCGTCCGCACGGTCTCCCAGAACTGCGAGCGGCTCACGGAGTTCCTGCAGGAGATCATCGAGATGGCTCAGCTGCAGGAGGGACGCATCAGGCTCAGCACGCAGGTGTTGGACCTGCGGGAGCTCGTCGAGGAGGTGGCTCAGTCGCTGCACCTGATGGTCTCCCGCAAGCGGCAGCGGCTCTGCCTGGACTTCCCGCCCGTCGCTTGCAGGGTCGAGGTGGATCGGCACAGGCTGCAGCAGGTGATCACGAACCTGATGACGAACGCCTGCAAGTACACTCCCGAGGGAGGGAAGGTCTGGATACGGGTGCGGGGCGACGACGAGTCGGTGACGCTCGAGGTCCGGGACAACGGTCCGGGCATCCCCGAGGACAAGCTGCCCCACGTGTTCGAGAAGTTCTACCGGCTGCCCGACACGGACGGCAGCACCTCGGGCACCGGGCTGGGGCTGGCGATAGCCAGGTCGCTCGTCGAGCTGCACGGCGGCTCCATCGGCGCGAGCAGCTCGCCCGGCGAGGGCACCAGGTTCTGGCTCACCCTGCCGCGGACCTGCCCAGGCGCGAGCGCGGCGGAGGTCGCAGGCCCGCACCAGGTCGAGATGTCGGAGGTAGATGGTTAGGATCCTCGTAGCCGACGATGAGCCGGATGTGGTCGGCATCATCGAGCTGGCGTTCCGCTTCAACCGCCCCAGCTATCGGGTGGATGACGCCTACAGCGGCGCCGAGGCGATGCAGATGCTGCGCGAGCGGGGCTACGATCTCTTGATCCTGGACGTCTCGATGCCCAGCCCCGACGGCTTCGAGATCACCCGACGGCTGCGCGAGAGGTCGAACGTGCCGATCATCCTGCTCACCGCAAAGGCGATGGAGGCAGACAAGGTGCGCGGGCTCGAGCTGGGTGCGGACGACTACGTGACGAAGCCGTTCAGCCACAAGGAGCTCATCGCCCGGGCCGATGCGGTGCTGCGCCGGGCCTCCGCGCAGGCGGGCACGACCGGCCTCGGCCGCATCGTGCACAAGGAGCTCGAGATAGACCCGGGCGCGCAGGAGGTCCGGCGGGAAGGTGAGCTCGTGAACCTCACCCCGACGGAGTACAGGCTGCTGTTCCAGCTCGCGAGCAACCGTGGGAGGGTGATGACGCACAAGACCCTGCTCGCGCACGTGTGGGGCGTGGGGTACCACGACGAGCTGCACTACCTGAAGGTGTACGTCCGGAGGCTGCGCGAGAAGCTGGAGAGGGATCCCGCGCACCCCGAGCACATCCTCACCGTGAGAGGGGTAGGATACACGTTCCCAAGGGAAGCATCGTGCTGACGGCGCCGAGGATGGTCGTGCTCGGCAGCAGCAACACCGACATGGTGGTGCGGGTGGAGCGCATCCCGGCAGTGGGAGAGACGGTGCTCGGAGGGGACCTCCTGAGGGCCGGCGGCGGGAAGGGCGCGAACCAGGCCGTCGCGGCCGCCCGCCTGGGGGCGCGCGTATCGTTCATCGGCGCGGTGGGGGAGGACGACCTCGGCTCCCAGACGCTCGAGCGCCTCGGCGCCGAGGGGATAGACGTCTCGCGGGTAGCGCGGATCGAGGGCGTGCCGAGTGGGGTGGCGCTCATCCTCGTGGATTCGGAGGGGCGCAACCTCATTGCCGTGGCGCCCGGCGCGAACGCGCGGCTTGCGCCCGATGCCGTGCGGTGTGCCGGCGCCGTGATCGCGGAGGCGCAGGTGCTCCTGACCCAGCTCGAGGTGCCGGTCGAGACGGTGCTGGAGGGGCTGCGTGCCGCCCGCAGCGCTGGGGTGCTGACTGTGCTCAACCCGGCCCCGGCGCTCGAGGGCCTGCCGGAGGAGGTGTTGCGCTGCGTGGACGTGCTGACCCCGAACGAGAGGGAGGCCGCGGCGCTCGTCGGGCGCTCAGCGGGGCCGGAGGAGCTCGCGCGCGAGCTCCTGGCGCGCGGCGTCGGCTCGGTCGTGATCACGCTCGGGGCGGAGGGCGCGCTCGTAGCCGAGTCCGGGCGTGCCGAGCTGGTTCCTGCGCTCAGGGTGCGCGCCGTGGACACCACCGCCGCGGGTGACACATTCAGCGGCGGGCTGGTGGTCGCGCTCGCCGAGGGTCTGGGGCTCGTCGAGGCCGCGCGCTTCGCCTCCGCGGCGGCCTCGCTCTCCGTCACGCGCGACGGCGCTCAGCCCTCGATGCCCTCCAGGGCTGAAGTCGAGCTCGCACTGCGGCGGGCGATGGGCTAGAAGAGGCGGCCGAGCAGGATGCCGAGATAGCCGGCGAGGACGCCGAGTGCCACACTGGCCACGATGTTGGCCAGACCGAGGAGCAGATCTCCCTCCTCGAGCAGCACCAGGGTCTCGTAGGTGAACGTTGAGAAGGTGGTGAAGCTCCCTAGGAAACCGATCGCGAACAGCAGACGGTGCTCGGGCGGGAGCTCGAAGCGGTCGGTGGCCACGACCATGAAGAAGCCCAGGACGAAGCTGCCGACCACGTTGATGACGAGCGTCTCGTACGGAAAGGTGGTCTTGAGGCTGCGAGCCAGCAGCCCCCCAAGGATGTAGCGTGCGTTCGCGCCCAGGAGCCCTCCCAGGCCGACGAGCAGGTAGTTCAATCGGCATATCCCATGGTGTATCGGCTCATAGATCCGTGCCCCGCACTCCGGGCTCTCCGACGACGTGCCGGATCGCGCGCACCGTCGCGCCGCGCTCCTCTCCGGCGGGCTTGTCCCGAAAGCGATAGTCGTGGCGACGTATGATCTCCCGGAGCTGCGAGGTCAGCCGCTCCTGCTGCGACAGGACCGCTCGGACGAGCGAGTCGAACGACTCGCGGCTCGGCGCGGAGGAGAGCGCGAGCGACAGGTGCTGCAGGCAGAGGCCGGACGAGGACGTATACGCGCGCAGGACCTCCTCTTCGCCGAGCGACTCGGCAAGCGTCGCCGCCGCGCGCCGCTCGGCCTCGGCCTGGGCCTCGCACGCCGGGCATCGGCCATCCCTGGGTAGGGCAGACTGCTCGTCGCCGCCGAGCAGCGAGGACACGCTCGAGAGGAGGTCGCGCCTGCGGTAGCTCAGCTCTCTCAGCCGCCCGGACACGTTCTTCAGCACGTCCTCGTAGATTATCGCTGTGCCGAGCAGGTTGCGTACGCTCAGCCATTCGTAGGCGTGCGTGTTGCAGAAGCCCCGGGAGGCACGCAGCCTGTCCCTCACCCCCGGATCGTTCACCATCTCGTACGCCACGCTGTCCAGCCAGTCGTGTACTGCCTTAAGTGCTAGGCGGCAGATCGGACACCCTTCTTCTCCAAGGGCGTCGCGCAGCTCATAGTAGGTGCGGCTACGCGGCATCGCGCGCTTCTCGTCCTCCCCTGTGCGTGCACGATGGACGGGCACAAAGAAGGCTTCTACCCCGCGTGAGGACGAGTCCTGGGAGGTAGAAGCCATCATCCGGCTGCGCCGGCCCGAGGCGAGCTTCATCGCCATTCGATTCTTCGAGTGCTATCATATACGACCGGCGGGCGTCCGGGCAAGCGATGATCCGGGAGGAGAGCGGCCCCGCGTTGCGCAACATCATTCTTGGGAGGGCTCAGAATGGGTGAGATGATCGAGTTTCCTGCGACCGGCGGCACGTGTCCGGGCTACCTGGCGGAAGCCGCGGACCCGGGCGCTCCGGGCGTAGTGGTGATCCAGGAGTTCTGGGGCCTGAACTACAACATCAGGAGCATCGCGGATCGCTTCGCCCAGGCAGGGTACAACGCGCTCGCGCCCGATCTGTACCACGGAGCTGTGGCGACCGAGCCGGACGAGGCGCGAAAGCACGCGATGGCGCTCCAGACCAGCGACGCTGCGCGCGACATGCGCGGGGCGATCCGGTACCTCCGGGAGCGCACCGGCGGGCCGGTCGGGATAGTCGGATTCTGCATGGGAGGGGCGCTCAGCCTGTACGCCGCCTGTGATAATCCCGACAACGTTGCCGCGTGCGTGACGTTCTACGGCTATCGGAGGGATATGCCATACGATTTCGACGCCCTGCGGGCGCCGGTGCTGGGACTCTTCGGGGAGGAGGACAGGGGCATAAACCCGGAGGTGGTGCGGGAGCTGGATCAGAGGCTCACCGAGCGCGGCAAGCCGCACGAGTTCACGATCTACCCGGGAGCCGGGCACGCCTTCTTCAACGACGACCGCCCGGAGGCTTACCGTCCGGAGGCGGCGAGGGACGCCTGGGAGAAGGTGCTGGCCTTCTACTGCGAGCATCTCGGGAGCCCGGCCGCCCGAAGGAGCTAGGAGCGAGCCGCTATGACCCGAGCTCGGGCGGCTTCACCCAGCAGAATTCAGTGCCGGGCGACACGGTAGGTGAGGCGGCCTACTCCTACATGGATGGCAACCCCCCGTAAACCGGCAGAGTCCATCGGGCCTGCAACGGGAAGCGTGCCAAGGCAAGACCCCCATTGAGGAGCACCTGGGCTGTACCTTGGAGATCGGGCAGGCCCTTCGCCAATACCCGGATGTGAATGGGCACCGATCGGAGACGTCAACGATGTGGCTGCCCTCAGGCTTGGATGGGTCCGCCTCCCGCCTGCCAGCAAGGGGCTCCCTGGGATCCTGCCGAGGAGCTGGGTGGCGGATCGAACGTTCAGCTGGTCCGGGGCAGAGCAGGCGGCTTAGCAAGGATTGTGAGCGCTTGTGCGAGGCCAGTGAAGCTATGGTCTACGCGACGATGAGTCGACTCAGGCTGCGGCAGGGCAGTGCCTGACCCTTCTCGCACAGTCCTTAGGCGACTCGAAGTAGGCGTGATGCTCGCGCTCGATCTCTCGCCGGATTTGGTCTCTGGTACTTGACAAGCACTTCCCCTGGTAGTAGGATCATGTCTACCTGACGAGGCGCCGGCATCATCCTCCGGCACGGCGTCCCTTCGTATCGGCCTTCAGGCCCGCCCTCGGCAGGGGAAGAGGTGGGGCTTATGTCCCGCGATCCGGGTGTTTTGCCCTCTACCGGCACCCTTGCTCGTTTCCGAGATCCTCCCCGGCTGCCCCCTGACCCGTTCGATTCCCCGCGTCCCCTACGGATACCGGTTCTCGCAGACGAGGAGACGAGAAGATGACGACGCGTAGATTCAGCATCCTGGCGATCATCGGCCTGTGCCTGGCTCTGATCCCGCTGACGCCAAAGACTGTCATGGCGGAGGGCAATTGCTACGATGACATCTTCGCCCTTGCTGGGGGTGAGATTTACTTATCCTCCGGGTACGGAGGGCAAGCATACCTTCAGAACAACAAGGAGACGTTTGCCTGCGACGACGAAACCAGCGACGACTTCGTGAGAGTATACAATTCGAGCACCGGCAAGGGAGTGGCGGCTGGCTATACCAGGAACCCGGACCTTCCTGTACGGGCTTGGTTCATCTTCGAGGATGTAGGCGGCCACGTCCACCGCAACTACAGAACCATAACTCAAGATGGGCTGATGCGAGTGTTCAAGGTGTACCGAGATCGCTCAAAGGACCCGGCTGTGGTGTGGGTCGGAGGGTTCACGAATACGGAAACCGGCACCTGGTATGAGATAGGAGATACAGACAGCTACGACCTGGCCTACTCGAAGAACTTCATGTCGGTGTACGCGGAGACGGTGTACACCGCCGACCTGCTCTGGGGCCTCTACAACGACCACGCCGATCACTACGGCTTCCAGTATCGAGACGGCAACAAGGTGTGGCACGGCATACAGATAAACTGCGAGAACTACAACCTGGCCCAGTGGCCGCATTACCAGAGCGGGTGTCCCCAAGACGAGGTAGTGGGCTACTTTACGACGTGGGACACCAGGAACTAGGGTACGGAGGTGAAGGAGATGGGCGGCAAGGTGTTCTTAGGTGTGCTGACGGCTGCGGTAGTTGCGTTCGTATCCATCGTGCTCGGGAGGCTTTCCCCCGGCTCGGGAAGGGAGGCGGGTAATAGCATGCCCACCTGGGTCCTGGACGACCATCTACAATCGTTTCATAAGAGCAGGGTGTTCGAGCCAGCGCCCGGCGCCCCTCCCACCACCCCCGAGAACGCGGTGCAGGTGGCGATCAAGTATCTGGGAGGGCCTCAGAAGATACTCAGCACTCTGCGTGTGCGCTATGTGCTGGTGTCGGAGCCCGGCAACAGTG
>CADDYR010000033.1 GCA_902810765.1 Chloroflexota bacterium | reverse complement strand
GGGCGTAGCCGCGCGGGAACAGCTCGGCGGCCTCCGGGGTCAGCGCATACAGATGTGCCGGCTTGCCGTCGCCTCGTCGCACTCCGCTCCGGTGCACCAAGCCGTCGCGCTCCAAAGTGATCAGGTGCTCGCGCACCGCGTTGCGCGTGACCCCGAGCAGCTCGGTCAGCTCGTCCACCGTGTGCGCGCAGCGGCGCAAGAGCAGCACGATCCGCCCGCGGGTGGTCGAGAAGTAGCGCTGGCCGATCCGTGTCCGGAGCACATCGCCTCCTAGGGGCAGTATCAACGCTCTCGCAACGAGCGTACATTGGGTAGACCCGACCTCACTTTCCGCATACCGCGTGCCGGGCCGGGCGGGGGCGTGCATCGCACCGCGGCACAGATCTTGATAGCCCAGTAAAGACAGGGAATACTGTCATTAGTCGCGGAGGAGCCGGGAGGTGCGCCATGGAGAGTCGTGCGAAGCTGTTTGGTCACGCCATCCACCCGATGCTGATCGTCTTCCCGCTGGGCCTGCTGGCGACGGCGGTGATCTTCGACGTCATCTACCTGTTCACCGGCAACGCCGAGCCGGTCACGTTCTCGTACTGGGCCATCGCGGCCGGGGTGGTCGGCGGGCTGCTCGCGGCCCTCTTCGGCTTCTGGGATTGGCTGCACATCCCGGGCGGCACCCGCGCCAAGGGCGTCGGCCTCTGGCACGGCGGGGGCAACGTCGTGGTGGTCGCCCTGTTCATCGTCGCCTGGCTGCTGCGGCGCGGCGCGAGCGGCCCGGAGTACCGGCCCGACGGTCTCCCGTTCATACTGGAAGTTATCGGCGTCCTGCTGGCGCTCGTGACCGGCTGGCTCGGCGGCGAGCTGGTGGAGCGGCTGCGAGTCGGGGTCGACGACGGGGCACACCTGGACGCACCCAGCTCGCTCTCGCGCCGACCGGCGTCCGAGCGCGGCGGCTACAGCGAACCGGGCCCGCCGCGGTAGCGAGCCCGGCGACCCACGAAAAGGAGAAGCACGATGGCCGACAGAGAAGAACAGCCACAGCCGAAGGACCTCCATACCGGCGAGCGGATGGCGACCACCGGCCGCACCGTCTTCCAGGGCATCGCGCACGAGGCGCGGGGCGAACACGAGACGGAGGAGGGGACGCGCCACCGGGTGGACCCTGCGGAGGTCGAGCGCACCATCGAGGGCTGGCCGGAGGCCCAGAAGAACGTCGCGCGGCAGATGCTCGCCAAGTACGGCCCCCAGAACGAGGCGACTCCGACGAAGCTCTTCTGGTACCGCAACAGCCCCTGGAAGCGGACGATCCTGTCCAGCGACATCGTGGCCCACAACCGGCCCACGCCGCACAGCGACTTCCTGACCCAGGTCATCGACTACCGCGTGCCGCCCGACAAGTTCGATGACATCGCCAGGTTTGACGGCAGCATCCTGCTGGACCGGACACGGGGAGAGTTGGCGGCACGCTGCGACTCGGAAGCCGCGAACGTGCTGGGCCTGAACATGGTGCACGAGATCGTCACGGGCAAGCGGAGCGTCGAGAACGCACGGGAGACGTCCGCGCAGAACACGGTCACCTACAACCTGGGCCGCGCCGCCCCTTACGCCGAGCGCCTGCTGTTCGAGGTGCCCGAGGGCGGCACCGAGGACCTCGACGAGAGCACGATCGGCGGAGCCGTCGTCCAGCAGACGGCGGGGAAGATCAAGGACGCGCTCACGGGCGGCCAGGAAGCGGCGGAGCGCGGTTAGGCAGGCCAGAGTGGACCGGCGGGACGTGGGCGCCGACCGCGCCACCAATCTCGATACCCTCGGTTTCGCTCCCGGCCAGGCCCGCAGACGAAGGTGCCAGCCCGACGGCCGTGCCGAGCGCGGCGGACGCTGCGCGTGAGCCTATTCGGGCTCCCGGCGTCCGGCATTGACACGGGAGGGGTGCAGGCCATCCTTCCGAGATCGGTGTTATAAGGTCCTCGCACGCCGCCTCACGGCGAGGTCGCTCAGGCCGGGCGCCCGGTACAGGAGCCTGTCGTATTGGTCGCCCGGGAGCATCCCCTTCAGGAAAGGGACCCTCGAATCGCTCGCGAGGCGGCGGCATGTTGATGCCGAGCCCAGCTCCCGGCCCTCCCTTCGGTCATCCTCTCCTCGGCTCACCTTCCCCTCATCTCAGCCGCGTCGTGCCCCGTGCCACCAGACGAGCACCTCCCCGCCATGCGGTCTGTGGCGATCGCTAGCAGACTGGTGCTCGGCGCCGGTGCGATGTGTCGAGGGCTCGGGGCGGGCCCGCAGCGCCGGAGCCGTATACAGCGGCCTCCAAGATGTCCGCGCTGCGGTTCCGGTTCCCGCCACGACGCTATCCACCGAACACCTTCAATCGTTATGTCGGGTCAATAACCATTACAACGTCCCGATCTCGGCCAACTCACTCACCCTGGCTGTCTTTCAATCCCTAATCCGGGTCTATGGATATTAGAATCTGCGGTCGTGTAGCGGTTACGTCCTGTATTTTCTGTAATTAGGGTGGCAGTAGAGAGCAGGCCATCCGTCCTCCCAGATAGGTGAGTAACGACAAACAACCATCTTGAGGAGGGGACGAATGGCCAGGCGCAATACTAGCAGCTTCGAGGACGAGACTGTAGGGGGCATCCTGCTCGATGATCCCGAGTTTCTGCGGGGGATCGTGGAGCGGACGCTGCAGCAGCTACTGGAGACGGAGATGACTGCCCACGTGGGCAGGTACGAGCGCGGCGAGAGCCGAACGGGGCACAGGAACGGCTACAAGCCTCGAGAGCTCAAGACTCGGGTGGGGACGATCCAGTTGCTGGTGCCACAGGACCGTGAGGGGACGTTCAGCACGCAGCTGTTCGCCAGGTACCAGCGCAACGAGAAGGCACTCGTCTTGGCTCTGATGGAGATGTACGTCGAGGGGGTGTCCACGCGCAAGGTCACGGAGATCACCGAGGCGTTGTGCGGCACATCCTTCAGCAAGAGCCTGGTGTCGGCTCTCTCGGGCAGGCTGGACAGGGAGCTCGCCGCCTGGAGGAGTAGGCCCCTTACGGCCTCATCTTACCCGTACATCTACTGTGGATGCGAGATACGAGCACGTGCGGGTAGACGGTAAGGTCGTCAGCCAGGGCGTGCTGATCGTGTCGGGAGTCAGGAGCGATGACGGCAGGAGGGAGATCCTGGCGGTCGCCGACACCGAGAGCGAAGCCTTGACCAGATCAGGCCTACCGCATCGGCCAGGGAGCGGATCACACCCTCGTCGACTACGCTATCCGCAACATAGGTAGCGCCGGTGTTCGGGAACAAGCGGATCACCGGGAACATCAATGTAGCTAGGGCACTAGGCTTTACTGAGACCGAGCCGGCCAATTGCCTCATCGCGCATTCTGTAGCATCAGTTGGTGCAGTGCCTACTGGTCGGCCGAATGGACCAGAGTTACGGAGCCCAGACCGTGTGCATTTTCGTGTGCAATCGGAGAGGTACAGGTTGGGACGAAGCGGGACATATATCCGACCTCGATCCGAGAAAACGTACGCATGAGGTACGTTTAGGGACGAGCGGCCACGAGTTGGGAAGTGGTATCGCACGGTTCACATCCGTGAGGTCCGGGGTTCGAGTCCCTGTTCGCCCACCCGAGAAAACCCAATATCTGAGCGGGCTTCGAGCGACGATGTCCGGTGATCGTGTTTGGATCACCGGCTCTGTGATGCACAGTGGATATGTAGCCACGAGTGACGAGTAAAGGCAGCTAATCTCGTCGCTCCTTACTCGTTACTTTCGGCTCGTTACTCCCAAACACTCCCGCCCAGCCTTGGCGCCAGATGGGAGTAGAGTGACACGGAGGCCTCTGTGCCGGATCGCTACGGCACCTCGTACAGCACGGAGCCGGAAAAGTGGGCGACGGGCCTGAGGATGCCCTGGAAGGGGTCGGCCACGGGCAACTTGTCGTCCGCCTGCATCTGGCGCTCGAGGTCGCCGTAGAAGGCGTATCTCACGTGGTACCTGCGCAGCAGCGCGAGCTTCTCCCCCGTCCTGCCCTGGGAGTACAGCGTCCTGATGTCCTGGGTGCGCTCGCCGATCTCGTCGCGCAGCGCGAGCTCGCCGAACCGCCACTGCCACTCGTGGCCGGGCCATCCCATCACCGTCGGCCTGCCAGCGTACGTCGAGACCCTGGCGTAGAGGGTGTAGTCGCCGCCCACCGCCTCGAACACCACGTCGCCCGGGCTGGAGTGCTCGTCGAGCCACCGGACGGCCTGATAGGCCCCGGTGTCCTCCGCGTACAGGAACCGCACGCCGTCCAGACCCTGGAAGCCGCCGTTCGCGCGGGCCATGATCCCGCCGTACGGGTACGAGAGCGACGCGATGAGGACGAGCGCGAGCGCGGGCACAGCGACTGGAACGCGGCGCTTGGAGAGCGTGATCCTGGAGACCGCGGTCACGACGAGCACCGCGCACGCGACCCCGAGCAGCTGCCAGGCCTGGAAGTAGAACTTGAAGACCGTGTTCATCCGGTTGTCGAACGGGTCGCGCAGGTACACGAGCTCCGGCAGCACGACCAGCCCCCACGCGGCGGCCTCGAGGAGCAGCGCCCAGCGCACGCCGAGGGGCAGGTCCGAGAACGCGAGCAGGAAGCAGGTCAGCGCGACCGGCACGAGCATCAGCAGTGGGGAGCCGATGAGGAGCGCCACGACCGCGCTCACGAGGGCGACCAGGCCCACCGAAAGCCAGGCCGGACGCGACAGCCTCCGCGCACACACCACGAGCGCGAGCGCCGAGACGAGCGCCTGCACTCCCCACATCCCCAGAAACTCCCCGGGATCCGTGTGGTCCCACC
The DNA here is from genome assembly GCA_902810765.1 of Chloroflexota bacterium. Taxonomy (GTDB): domain Bacteria; phylum Chloroflexota; class Chloroflexia; order Thermobaculales; family Thermobaculaceae; genus CADDYR01. Next base: position 18,341 of record CADDYR010000033.1, on the reverse strand, counting down.
ACACCACGCCCAGCGTGTGGCCCAGGCCGCTCAGGACAGGGATGGAGGCTATCCGGGACGGCAGCGGGCTCGTGGGGTCCACTGGGGTGTGGTACGTGCGCAGGAACGGCAGCGCGAAGCCCACCGCGAGCACGACGATCGGCACGAGCGCCAGGGCTCCCTGCCCCAGGCAGGTCCGCGCCGACGGCGACGCATCGCCGCTGGTTCCATCGGGGCCCCGGGTCGCGTGGCGCGCTCCTCCTGCACCGATGAGCGCGCCGCAGAGGATGACCGCGGCGATCGCGGGCGCGTCCCATGTGTTCGTGATGTACAGGAGCCCCACCACCGTCCCTCCCAGCGCAGTGCTGCCGAGCGCGCGCACGGTGCCCAGGCGCCGCGACACGGCCACCAGCAGGGAGGTGGCTATCCCGAGCGCGAACAGCGGCATCGCCATCAGGTGGGGATGCATGTCGCCCAGGAGGTAGCTGAACGCCGGGAACTCGTCTATCACCTCGACCGGCTGCTTCACGTTCGGGAACCGGTCGTGGATCACACGGCTCGGGTCCCAGAAGAGGCTGAAGTCGAACGGCGCGCCCTGGCGCACGTACTGCCAGACCATCAGCGTGCCCTTGACGTTGCCTATGAGCAGCACGAGCACAGGCGCGAGCACGGCCGCTCCCACTCGCGCCCTGCGGGAGTCGGTGGCGAGCGACGCGGCGTTGTACGCGGTGCCCGAGAGCGCGACGAGCGTCATAGCCCATGTCGAGGCTATCGCGAGGTTGAAGGCGTAGCGGGGCTCGACCCCCGAGAGCAGCCCGACGAGCGCGTTCATCAGGTAGCCGAAGTAGTAGTAGTTCACCGGCTCGCCCGACATCCAGTAGTCCTGGGGAGGCATGTGGCGCACGTGGTACATGGTCTGGAGCAGCATGTACTCCATCGGCTTCTCCGTGGCCGAAATATCGGGCATGTAGCACCGGAGGAGCACGATCGCGCCGTAGGCCGCGGCGAAGACCGCCTCGAACGCGAGCACGTAGGCCCAGCGACCTCTGAGAAAGCTCAGCAATGCGGGGGGGCGGCTGTCTCGGTGGAGTACCATCACCGCGAGCGAGGCCGCCGCGACGGCGAGCGCGCAGGCCCGCACGAGGCCAGGGCCGAAGGGCGCCGCGCTCGAGAACGACGCCATCCACGCGAGCCACGAGACGAGCGCGAGACCCACGACCTTCGAGAGCGTGTAGCCCCTATCGGGCAGCGGGCGGAAGAGGAGCGTGCACAGCGGCAGAGCGAGGAGGCCGAGCGCCTCGAACGTGGCCCACCAGCCGACCGCCTGGAGCATGGCTCAGGAGATGCCGCCCCGAGGCCCCATCATCCACCTCCAGCTCGGCATGACCCTGTAGATCGTCACGCCCGGGTTGCGGTAGGCCACCTCGAGCTGCCTGCCGACCATGCGGTCGAACTTCACGAGGCTCGCGCGCGTCGAGTAGGGCTGAGGCTTCTCGCCGTGGCCGGACGGAGGATACTCGTACATCCGCTCGACCGGGCCGACGTAGATGTACCGGATGCCGTACTTCTCGATGATCGCGAGCGCTTCCTGCACGCTCGTCGTGCTGTACAGGGTGTCGACGTCCTGGTCGCGCGGGCCGATCTCGTCCGGGTACCGCTGCTGCGACTCGTGGCTGTCCCAGCCCATCACTGCGGGCAGGCCGGTGAACATCGAGATCCTCGCGCCGTCGCCGCGGTACGGGCCGATGCTCGCCTCGACTATCGTCTCGGGCGTGCGGATGTGCCCGTTCATCCACTGTATCGCCTCGTAGTCGTACACGAGGCGCTCTGTCCTGCCCGACTCGTTCTGGAGCGTGGCGTCCCGCATGAACGCCACTCCGTTCAGCGTGAGGTGGCTCGGCGCCACCGGGAAGCGCTGCCTGAGCCTCGCGCCCGTGCCGTACACCGTGTACACGAGCGAGGCCAGCACGAGCAGCACCAGCGCAACCGTCGGCGCGACCTGCACCCTGGACGTGCGGACCTGCCTCACCATCAGCACGACGAGCCCGGCGGAGCCCAGCGCGAGCAGGATCCAGCTCTGGAGCCCGAACTTGAACACGGTGTTCATCCGGTACGCCGGACCGCCCGCCAGGAAGTCCTTGAGGTAGAAGACCTCGACGCCCAGCCAGATGAACAGCCCCGCCGCGACGAGCGCGCTCCACACGAACGCGGGCACCGAGCGCACGCTCAGCAGCGAGAGCAGGGTCACGAGCAGCAGCGCCACGAGCAGGAGCAGCACCGCGTGGCCGATCACGATCCCCACGACGAACAGGATCGCGCCGAGCGCGAGCGCCCCCCGGCCGATGGCGAGCGGCCACAGCCTGGTCACGCCCCACCAGGCCGCCACGAACAGGAACAGCCCGAGCTGGTCGAGGAACATCCACAGGGGGGTCGGGGTGTGGACGAGCCCGACGCTGCCGTAGAAGCTCTTGAACGTCACGAAGAACGGAGCGTAGCACGCGACCGCCACGACGACGAGCGCGACGAGCGACGGCACCAGACGCGGCAGCCTCAGCCACCAGCGCTTCCCCGTCGTGACGTGGTAGGCCAGGAGCGCAAGGGCGAACAGCCCCGTGTACGCGGGTACATCCCACGGGTTCGTGATCGCCACCGCCCCTGCGAGCAGGCCCGCCACGGCGGCGGAAGCGAGCACCGTGCCTGCCGAGAGGTACTTGCGCTCGATCACTACGTAGGTGCCGAGCAGCACGAGCGCGAGGTTCATCGGCATCGCGATCATGTGGGCGTGCAGGTCCGCGTACAGGAACGTGAAGAACGGGAACTCGTGGATTATGTCGCCTCCTGTCAGCCGCGTGCTCCGCCAGAAGTCGAACGTCCACCACAGGTTCGAGAGGCTGCCGCTGCGCAGAGCCGCGAATGCCTGCACCGCGCCGTCGAGGTTGCCCACGATCATCACGAGCAGCACCGACAGGGCGCCGGCCGCCGCGCCCGCCGTCCGGCTGATCTGCCGTCCCACGGCGTATCCGATCGAGGCAGCGACCGAGCCCGTGAGCGCGAACATCGTCGCGACCGCGAGGTTGAAGCCGTAGACGGGCCCGACTGAGCTGAGCCGCATCAGCTCCGCTGCGATCCACTGCCCGAAGTAGTAGTAGTTGATGTAGCCGCCGGAGAACCACGGATCGTATGGTGGCAGCTGGCTGCTGCGCAGGATCGCGTTGATGAACGCCAGCTCCATCGGCTTCTCGCCGCCGAAGTACGGCTGCCAGAGGTCCGGGTTCAGCGCCCGGAGGTAGATATCGGCCGCGAACAGCAGCAGGAAGACTCCCTCGAAGGCGAGCATCGGCTTCCAGGCCACCCGGACGGTCTCGGCGATCCAGCGGAAGCTCAGCACGCCGAGGAGCGCGGCCAGGAGCGCCAGGAACGACAGCACCGCGAGCGACGTGCTCTGCATCGAGGGCAGGAGGCCGACGGCGCTGACGATCCACGCGAGCCACGAGACGAGCAGGATGCCGAGCACCTTGCACACCGCCCAGCCGCGCTCCGGAAGGCGTGAGAAGAGCCGGCCCAGGAGCACCCAGCCCACGAGCCCGAGCAGCTCGAGCATCAACAGCCAGGTGACGGCGGCGCTCCAGCTGTGGTGGAACACGCCGCCGAAGTAGGGCAGGCCGATCTTCCCGGGGTCGCGGTAGGTCGGGAGCATCAGGGTCTTCGGCTCGGGGCCGTAACGGTGCGGCGTCCACGGCTGGGCGAGCGCGTTCGCGAACAGCGCGTCGAACTCCCACGAGTACAGGTCCCTCTCCTTCCTGAAGATGATGACCTTCGGGTGGTCGTAGACGGCCACGTTGTCGTCCTCACCGCTCTCATTGATCCTTAGCCCGCCCAGGCTGGGGCCGTTGTCTATCACCGCGACCGGCTTGAAGCCCAGGCGCCCCTCGAACAGGAGCTGGTAGTACCGGATCGTGACGGCGTACCGCCAGGGAGAGCGGGGGATGGACTTCGAGAGCCGGTCGCTCGCGAGCACGAGGTAGTCCGACTGGCTCAGCACGCTCTCGATCTTCAGCAGCTTGTCCTCGGGCGGCAGGTCGTCGTACCAGGGCGCGGTGACGATCGTGTACTCGGAGGACGGATTCGGGTGTCCGGGCAGCGGGTAGGGCAGCTGGGTGTCCCAGTGCTCGTCGGCGATGGAGGAACCGGCGGGAACGTGCTGGTAGATCCACTCGGACGCCACTACCCAGTTGTGTGGCCGGGCGTACACGTTCTGGTACGCTATCGCCCACAGGATCGCTCCGATCAGCACCGCCGACATTCCGAGCTTCGCCATCTGCGGTCGCACGAGGCGGGTGATCCGGGCCGCGACCGTCGCGGCCCGCAGGCGGTCGTTCCAGTGCCAGAGCATCGCGGAGGCCATCAGCACGAGCACAGGGCTGATGGGCAGCATGTAGCGCAGCCACTTCGCCTCGAGCGTCATCACCGAGAACGTGTACGGCGCGATCCAGATCAGCAGGAGCAGGTACCTGCCGCGCCCGCGCACGATCCCCGAGTACGCGGCCCAGACGAACCCTGCCATCGCCGCGAGCCCCAAGGGTATCCCGGCGCCGAACCGCACGTACTGCGAGATCTGGTACAGGACGGGCACCGTGTTGATGTACTGCTGGGTGTACGGGACGTCGGTGATGCCGCGCTGGACGTCGCTCTCCGCCTTGATCTGCGCGAGGTACGTCTGGATGTCCATCGCGGCGTAGGGCTCGAAGATCGCCCAGCCCACGAGCGCAAACACCCCGGCGAGGATCGCGAGCCTGAGTCCGGAGACGACGGGCAGTACGAGCCTGAGGCGAGTCGTGCGCCGGACCCTGTGGTGGGTGATCGTGCCCCCGAACAGCAGGAGCACGACGCCCGCGACGGCGAACGCCGCCCCGCTCGGCTTCGTCGCGACCGCGAACCCCATCATCAGCCCAGCGACGATCGCGTGACGGTCGCGGTGGGTGTCGAGGGCCACGAGTATCTCGAGCAGCGCGAGCGACAGGAACATCGTCATGATCGGCTCGGCGACGTAGAAGTGGGCGTACTGGATCTGCAGCTGCGTGAACGCTGCGAGTGCGGCCGCGAGCAGGCCCACGCGTGCGTCGAAGAGCCGTCTCCCGATGAAGTACAGCGCGAGCACGGTCACGAGGTCGGCGGTGGCAGCCATTCCCCGGCCGACGTAGTAGATCTGCTCCATGGTCGCGTAGCCCGCGCCCCCGACCTTCGCGACCACGTTCGACACGGCCTTGAGCACGTACAGCAGCAGGGTGCCGTAGGCGTAGTAGAGGTGGCTCCCGCTCGACGGGTCGTACCGCCTCGGGTTCATCGTGCTGACCTGGGCGTTGAACAGGTCCTGGAGGTGCTGCGGCCAGTGCAGGCGGTCGACGACGACGGAGTATATGAAGGCTTCGTCGGGGTGCGCGTAGTGTCCCTGGTCCCAGTTCAGGCCGCGGAAGCGCAGGCCGGCCGCGACCACCAGGATGACGATCAGCAGGGAAGCTCGGAGCAGGCGATCTCGTGTGAGGGATCGCGCGATCGCCGAAGGTAGTACATGCATTGGTGGCTAATTATACGACCGCGATCGCCCATGCCGCCACCGCCCCCACAGCCCGAGACCGATAGTGTCCGGCGATCGGCCTTCGCGGTGCCGCGATCATCGCTACGCTGCTCGCATCGGGTAATATGTAGCTCAGCACGCCCGCTCGGGCGAAGAGCCATGTGGAGGAAGAGCTGCGAATGACGAAGGCGATGAGGCGGCGCGAGGGACGCACCTACCCGACGCCGATCTACATCACCCCGCGCGTGAGGACGCTCCTGGTGCTCGCCGTGATCGCCGCGCTCGTGGCGATCCTCTGGCTCGTGCCGGCGGTGTTCACGATCCTCGTGGGCGGGGCCGCGCTCGCGCTGATCCTGTCGTTCCCCGTGCGTCTCCTCGAGAAGGTGATGCGCCGCAGGTGGGCGCTGCTCGTCACCCTCCTCGGGCTTGTCGCGGCGATCGCGATAGCTCTGGGCATCGTCATACCCATCCTGATTGATCAGCTGAGCGCGCTCGTGGCGTCCGCGCCGGACATCGCGAAGGAGACCCAAGGGCTGCTGCAGCAGGTGCTCAGGGCGCTGCGCGAGCACGGTCTGCTGAAGGGCAGCCCGCAGGAGATCATCTCGGGCCTGAACCAGGGGGTGATAGACAAGGCGCAGGGGGCTGCGAGGGCCGTGCTCGGCGGGCTCGTGGGGTTCGTGTCGAGCACCATCAGCGGCATCTTCGAGGTGTTCGGCATGCTGTTCGTCGGAGTGTACATGCTGATCGACATCCGGAGGTTCAAGGCAGCGTACGTCAAGGTCGTGCCGCTGAAGTACCGCCGGGACGCCCTCGAGCTGTGGGATTCGCTCGGCTTCTCCCTCTCGCGCTACCTCACGGGGGTGCTCGTCTCGCTCGTCGAGCAGGGGCTGCTCGCGACGATCGCCCTGTGGATACTGGGAGTGCCGTACGCCGTGGTGCTGGGGGTGTGGACAGCGGCCACGGCCATCCTGCCACTGATCGGCTCTTTTCTCGGCGCGATACCCGCGGTCGTGCTCGCGTTCTTCGTCTCGCCCCTTACCGCAGTACTCACGATCGTGGCGTACGTCGTGATCAACCAGTTCGACAGCAACGTGGTCGTGCCGAAGGTGCAGGGCGAGGCGCTGAAGGTCCACCCGATCATCATCTTCCTGGCGATCGTTGCTGGGGGATCTCTGGGCGGCCTGCTGGGCGCGCTGCTCGCCCTGCCCACCGTCGCGGTGATCCGGGTGATGTTCGACTTCCTGCGGGAGCGCCTCCGCGTTGCGGAGGTCGCGGCCTAGCTATCGGACTCGGAGCTCGAGGGACTGCGAGGATCCGACTCTCTGGCGAGCGCGGCACTCAGGTACTCGGAGGCGCTCCCGGCCCCACGAGGCACACCCGTGCGCAGCTCCACCAGGGCGACGAGCTTCTGCTCGATCCTCTCCCGCGCCTCGGGCGCGAGCTGCGGCGCCCGGGAGAGGTAGTCGTGCACGAGCCCGTACTCCCGCCTGCTCAGGCGGCCGTGATGGCCCGGCCCTTCGGTCTGATCACCCACACGCGTCGCCTCGAGCACCTGCGGACCCCGGGCCGGGAGGTCGTACACGACAAGGGTTCCCGCCGCCATGTCTCCGAGCCGCTTCGAGCGCTTGCTCACGAACATCGCGACCACGCCCACCGCGTACGTGCCGGGAAGGGCATCAACGACCCGCACGACGTTGCGTATGACGTTCGCGGTGAAGTTCTCGGGCAGGCCATCGTCGCGGATGACGCGTATGCCGAGCACCCTCTTGCCGGGAGTCTGCCCCCGCCACACCCCCTCGAAGAAGATGAAGTAGCCGAACAGGATGAGGAACACCGCGATGACGACGAGCGCGTACACGGCGCTCGCGGCCGACTCCCCGCCGGTGACGGCGGCTCCCGCCGCCGAGCCGAGCCCGATCAGTAACACGACCACCATCAGGACGCCCGCGATGATCGTATCTATGAGCAGGGCCAGGAACCGGCTCCCCAGCCCCGCGGTGGTGTAGGTCAGCTCGACGTTCTCGGGCGTGAGGACCGCGTACGAATCTTCCAACGCTGGCTTTCTCCCCTATAATCGGTGTGACTATGATAGACGCGTTCATCGCCTCGCGCAAATCGAGGTGGGATCAGCTCGAGTTCCTGCTGGACCGTGTGCGGAAGAGGCCGCTCTCCGCGCTCTCGACCGACGAGATCGAGGAGTTCGGCCTGCTCTACCGGGAGACCACCTCGGACCTGGCGGTGGCGCGCCGCGACTACCCGAGCGACCCGGTCGTGCCCTACCTGAACTCCCTGCTCACGAGGGCCTACCCCTATGTGTACGCACGCCGGGGCGGCAAGGCGCGGGCGGTGTGGCGATTCTTCACGACGGATTTTCCCGCCACGTTCAGGCGCTGCTACCGTCTGGTGCTGATCTCGTTCCTGCTGTTCTTCGTGCCCGCGATGATCGCCTACGCGCTGAGCGCATCGAGCCCGGAGGCTGCTGCGGTGCTCGCCCCACAGGGGATCCACGAGCGCATCCAGGAGGTGCGGAGGACGGGGCGCTGGGCAGACATATCGGCCCCCGAGAGCTCGGCGGCCGCGTCCACGATAATGACGAACAACGTCGGCGTCGCGATCAGAGCGTTCGCGGGCGGGATGACGCTCGGGCTGTTGACGATCTACGTACTCGTGCTGAACGGGCTGATGCTCGGATCGGTCGCCGCGCTCGCGCAGCAGGGCGGCGTCGGGCTGACGCTGTGGAGCTTCGTGAGCCCCCACGGCTGGATCGAGCTCTCGGTGATCTTCATCTCGGGGGGCGCGGGCCTGGGGATAGCGAAGGCAGTGCTGCTGCCGGGGCTGCTCTCGCGCCGGGACGCGCTCGTGCGGGCGGCGCAGGACGCGGTGAAGCTGCTGTTGGGCGGGGCGGCGCTGCTCGTGATCGCCGGCACGATCGAGGGCTTCTTCTCCCCCTCGCTCGCCCCTCCGTGGCTCAAGATCCTGTTCGGATTCTGCACAGGCATCGCGCTGTACGCGTACCTCATATTCGCTGGACGAAAGGCACGAGACAGCGCCGACCAATCAGGACCGGACACCTCCGCGGAATGAGCAACAGGGAGTCGAACTCCCCTGGATCGGCCCGAACGCGCGGGTGCGTGCTGCTGGCGCTACAGCCGCGAGAAGCAGCTTCACCGATACCGGGGAGATAGTGCGACTCGCGGCGCAGGTGTTCGTCGAGCACCTGCGCGACGACCGCGCGAGCTTGGTGACGCACGGCTCGGCGGTCGCTGGAGGCTACGTGCCCGGAGGCAGCGACGTGGACTTCGTGCTGATACCGCGCCCCGACGTGATGTCTCCGGACGGGCATCTGTGCCCTTCGAGACGGTAGCCGCTCTGCAAGAATGGCCTTTCGAGGATAGACATCACGCCATTCCACTACCTGCAGTCGAGGGTCGAGGAGCAGGGCAGACCGCGCCAAGGAGGGTTCGTGCCCGGCGCCTACTACGTCGTGTGGGGCGAGCGCGATGTGCCGCTCGCGACGCCCGAGATGCTGCGCGAGGCGTCGCGAGAGCGGCCGTCCGAGCTCGACGTTGGGGCGATGGGGGCGCGGCGCGCTACAGCCTCGCGCGGGCCTTGATCCGCAGGTACTGGTCGAGCAGGGAGACGGAGAGGCGCTCGGCCGGGACGTCGAGCACATCCATCCCCCGGACCTCCAGCGTCCTCTTCAGCCCCTCGCGCTCCCCGACCAGCCTCTGCGCGACCGCCACCCGGTAGATGTCGTCCTCGCTCTCGGGCTCGGCCTCCGAGTAACGCCTGAGCGCGGGGTCCATCAGCAGCACCACGAGCGGCAGGTGCTTGGGCTGGAGCACAGAGATCGCCGAGAGCAGCGACCTCGCCGTCGCCCGGTCCGCCACGTCCGTGAACACGACGACGAGCGAGCGCCTGGGGTTGTTCAGCGCGACGTGCTGGAAAGCCGCCCTGTAGTCCGGCTCGATCAGCTCCGGCTGCACGGAGTAGAGCACATCGAGCATCCGCTTGAACTGGAGCCTTCCAGAGCGCGGCGGGAGGTACGCCTGCACCCGGTCCTTGAACGTTATCAGCCCCACGTTCTCCTTGCGCTGCGCGGCCACCCACGCGAGCACCACCCCGCTGTTGATCGCGTGGTCCACCTTCAACAGCTCGCCGTACTGGCTCGTCATCTGTCGCCCGAGATCGAACGCGAGCAGGACGTTCTGGTTGCGCTCGGTCTGGTACTGGCGCGCTATCGGCCTGCCCACGCGAGCGGTCGCGTTCCAGTCTATGAACCTGAACTCGTCGTCCGGCGTGTACTCGCGCAGCCGCTCGAACTCGGTTCCCCCGCGCCGCCGCGTCCACGCCTGCCGCTCCTCCTCGTTGCCCCGCACGGTGAGCGTGTGCCTGCGCAGCTCGAGCACGTCCGGGTAGACGACAGCCTTCTCCTCGAGAGGCTTCCTCACCTGCGCCTCGACCAGCCCGAGCGGACCGGGGTAGCGCATCACGACGCCCCCGAACCCGTACTCCCCCCGACGGAACGGCGTGACCACGTAGCTCAGCTCCGCCTCGCCGTGGGCGGGCACCGCGCCCTCGAGCACGAGGGGCTCGGTGCGGAACTGATTTGGTGCCTCGTCGCGCAGCCTGAGGTCGAGTACCTGGCCGCTCCGGTTGCGCACGAGCACGTGCACGCGGTTCGGCCTGCCGATGGAGAGCAGGGGATCGTGCCGGCGCTCGACCTCGATCTGCCGGGCTCGGGGGGCCGCGAGGCGGTCGAGCGCGCCCGCGGCGAGCGCGACGATCACGAGCAGCAGCGCGATCCAGCGCAAGCCCGGCACCCACGTCGCCGCGATCAGCAGCGCCGCCGGCAGGAGGAGCAGGCCCAGGTACCGCGGGGTGGGCAGGAGGGACATCAGCGCGGCACCGCGACCGCCCCCAGCAGGCGCTCGACGGCGTCCTTCGGGGTGAGCCCCTCGATCTGCGCCTCGGGACGGATGATCAGCCTGTGGGCCAGCGCGGGCCGCGCCATCCACTTCACGTCGTCTGGCGAGACGTACGAGCGCCCCTCGACCGCCGCGGTCGCGCGGGAGGCGAGCAGCAGCGCGACCGATGCGCGCGGGCTCGCGCCGAGCGTGAGGTCCGGCGAGCGGCGCGAGGCGTTCGAGATCGAGGTGATGTACCGCGCGATATCCGGCTCGACGGTCACACCCGCGACCTCGCGCCTGCACTCCTCGAGCACCTCGGACGTAGCGACCTGCTCTATGCCCAGCGCGTCCAGGTCACGGGCGTCGAACCCCTGGTGGTAGCGCATCAGCAGGTCCAACTCCTGCTGCTCCGACAGGTACGGGACCTCGATCTTGAACAGGAACCGGTCCAGCTCCGCCTCCGGCAGCGGGTAGGTGCCCTCGTACTCGATCGGGTTCTCGGTGGCCAGCGCGAGGAAGTTCGGAGACAGGGGGTGCGACTGGCCATCTATCGTGACCTGGCGCTCCTCCATCGCCTCGAGGAGGGCCGCCTGGGTCTTCGCGGGCGCCCGGTTGATCTCGTCCGCGAGCAGCACGTCGGTGAAGATCGGTCCCTGCTTGAGGTGGAAGCGCCCGGACTGCAGGTCGAACACCGTCGTGCCGGTGATGTCCGAGGGCATGAGGTCAGGGGTGAACTGCACGCGCTTGAACGAGCCGCCGAGCATCCGCGCCAGCACCTTCGCCATGAGCGTCTTCGCCGTGCCCGGCACGCCCTCGAGCAGGACGTGGCCGCGCACGAGCAGCGCTATGAACAGCAGCTCGAGCGTCTCCTCCTGCCCCACGAGCGCCTTGCCCCACTCCACCTGGAGCCGCGAGTACGTGTCCTGCGTCGTCAACTCTTCGTCACCACCTTCTGCTGCGCACGAGCTTTCTCCGGACGGGCTCGGCTCGCCTGACGATCCGTAGTATGTCCCGCACCTTCCGTGGCCTCTGCTCCAGCTCGATGACGGCCCGAACGAGCTCCTCGGCCGACTCGCCCGTCCTCTCCTCCGCCGCCCGCTGCATCTCCTCCAGGCTCGCCCTCGGCGAGAGCCCCGACGCCCTCCGGAGTGTCCGACGGTACACGTCCTCGAAGTGCCGGCTCAGGTAGTCCGGCTTCCGGGCTCCCTGGAGCATCGCCGCCAGCCCGAGCACGTACTCGCTGGAGCTTCGGTAGAGAGCGCGCGTCGCGGGGACGGGCCGCCCGAGGCGCCGGCCCCGGAGCGCGACATAGGCGAGCAACACCGCGAGCCCGTACAGGATCGCCCAGCCCCACGCGCTGCGCAGCATCAGCTCCCGCAGCGAGCGCGGCTCGACGAGGCCGTGGTGGTACTCGTCGAACAGCACCCTGCCGGGACGGGCGTCCGCGAGCACGTTCAGATACAGCTTCCAGTTGTCCGCGCGGCCCAGCAGCGCGTTCGAGAACGCGTCGGGCATCGAGAACATCCAGGCCCGCCCCCTCCCGACCGGAACGGAGACGAGCACGGGGCGAGGGGTCGGGTCGTCGGAGCGCAGCACGGGCAGCCCCCTCCTGAATACGAGTGCGTCGGACGACCTCGCCTCCACCCAGCTCACGGGCGGCGAGAGGAGAGCCGGCTGCGCGGGGACGGCTCTCGAGAATTCCTCGGTCGCGCTGAGCCCGAGCCCGAGGGCGTCGAGTGCCCGGGTCGGCGTGCTGGTGGCGAGCAGCAGCGTGCCGCCGCCACGCAGCCACGACCGAAGGCGGGATACCTGGAGATCCGTGTATCGCGTGAACGGCTCGAGCGACACGAGCACCGCGTCGTCCGGGCCCAGCTCGAACGGCCGGTACTCGAGGTAGTCCACCGGCCGATCGAGCCTCTGAGTCCACATGTAGAGGGCGAGCGCCCCGCTCGGTGCCGACGAGTGCGCGCTGAGCGGAGGCTCGATCCCCTGACCCGCCTGCGGCCGGGAGATCGTCGCGAGCAGCCCCGCGAGCAGGATGAGGAGCAGCCCCGCGATCCAGCCGAGGTAGCCCAGCCTGCTCACCCCGGCACCCCCGCGAGGACCTTCGAGGTCCGCTCGCGGTACGCCTCGTACCCCTCGCGACCGATGGGCACGTTGCCATACCACACGTCGTCGAACGTCGAGACCACGGGCTCGAGCGCGGCGCGCAGAGGCGTTCCCCTGCCGATGTTCCGGAGGTGCTCGCGGTTCGTGAGCGAGCGGTTGTAGCGGATCTCGCCGCGCTCGTGGAGGGTGAGCAGCAGCGCGACGAACTGCGCGCGCACGGCCATCCGGTAGTCGCCCTTCCGTGCGTGCTCGGCTGCCGCCGCTATCATCTCCGCAGGGGTAGCCGTCCGCTCAAGCGCCTCCTGGTCGCTCAGCTTCCGGTCCCGGGCCGCCCGGGAGTAGCCACGGGTGACGAAGGCGATCACGACCGCGACGAGCAGCACCGCCGCGACGATCACGACGACCTGAGGCAGGGATAGCGCGGCGTTGGAGACCGGCACCGAGATCCCTCCCGGCAGTATCTTCCTGAGCTGCTCCGCGATCCACCTGCCGAGCTTGCCGAGTTGCTGATCGAGCCAGCTGCCTGCGGGTGACGGCCTGAACCTGGGGTCCGAGAGCACTTCCCTAAGCGCCCTCGCCTGGGACAGCTCCACGGGTCTGTACTCCGAGCCGCCCACTCCCGCCAGCACGTCACGCAGGTAGGCATCGGCGGCGTCGAGGTCGGGCGGAGACGCGGAAAGGGCGCGCTCGACCTGGCCCAGATAGGGCCGCACGGGGCCGGCGGCGGTGTCCACCGGCGTCCGCCCGAGCCTCCTCGCGTCCTCGAGAGCCCTCGCCGCCAGGTCGTCGCGGGTCCGGCCGGAGGCCCGCTCCGCACGCTGGACCGTCGAGAGCACCTGCCCGACCTGCCGTACGTACTGCTCGCGGGACTCGGCAAAGGCAGCGGTCGAGAGGGCTATCAGGAGCGCGATCGCGGCGACGGCCGGAGCCAGGGTCCTCATTCGGCCTGAGCTTCCCTCCAGAGCTGGTCGGCCGCGAGCTCCACGTCCAGCCCCTCCCGGCGCACGCGATGGTCGAAGTACAGGAGGGTCGCGGCCGCGAGGTTCACGGGCATCAGCAGCACAGAGGCCAGCGTGCTCACCGAGTTGCTCAGCACCTGCGCCCATACGTCCGCGCCACCCGGAGAAAGGGAGAAGACTACACCGAGAAAGCTCGCAATGGAGCTGGGAGTCGCCGAAACCGCGGACACGAACAGGGACAGCAGGATCACGAACCCCAGCGTGCGCCACCACCGGGCGACCGACACCCTCCACGAGCGCCTGAGCGCGCCCACGGGCGACTGATCCTCGAGCACGCACGTCTGAGACTGCAGGTACCAGCGGATCCACAGGTAGACCATCGCCACGAACGCCAGGAGCGCGAGGAGCGAGCCGAGAGCGATCAGCAACCCACCGGCAGCGTTGCCCCCTACCCCGGAGGAGCTGAGCATCGCGGCGCCGATGCCCAGCACGACCGCGCCGGGCAGGTACAGGAGCGCGAGGAGGACGAAGAACAGCAGGCGCGTGAGGATCAGCACCCCTCCTCTGCCCAGGCTCTCGCGGTAACACTCGAGCACCCCGGGCCTGTCGCCGCTCAGCCGGGCGTTCAGCGAGTAGATCAGCGCGGCGAGCGTGAGCGAGGTCACGATCAGGCTCACGATACCCAGGACGACGACCCCCGCGGCGACGCCCAGGACCTCCGCCGTCCCGCGCAGCCTGTCGGCCTCCACGAGCGTGCTTCCGAGGGTCGGCGCGATGCCCCGATAGAACACCGCCCCGAGCGCGACCCCGAGCAGGCCCAGCGGCACCTGGGTGAGTGCGGCGATGCCCAGGAAGTTGCCGAAGTTGTCGCGGTACAGCCGAACCGACGCGTCGAGGAGCTCGGGTATCGAGCGAGCGCGCAGCGATGCCGGGTCATTCACGTCACGTACTCTCCCGTTCTCTCAGGCGAGAATTATACTGCATGAGTTATCGGCAGGCACGGCCGGAGACGCTCCGGGGCGACGGCTTCCTGGGGAGAGCGGGTGAGCGCAGCCGGGCCCGCCCGAGGTCCCACCGATGCAACGGCCAGTGTACAGCAAGACACCGATCCTGCGCGCCCGCGTATTGCCTTTTGGCAGGCGTATCGGGCAGAATTGGCTTGGGCGTAGCCACGACCAAGCCCCGGCCCGTCCGCTCCGCAACCCGAATGTGGACGCCCGTGTCGCCAACGGTGCGATCGCTCGGATCGTTTGTGGCTCTGTTGTTGTACGGATGACGGCAAGGTAAGCACCGAGTGGCAGTCGGAATACAACAGGAAGAGGAGTTCCTCGGCAAAGCCTACGACAGCAGGCTGGTTCGCAGGCTGTTACCGTTCATCACCCCCTACAGGAGTCGCGTCGCCCTCGGTGTGTTCCTCCTCACGGCGAACTCCCTCGTGGACCTCGTGGGCCCGGCGATCATCGGCTACGCGGTGGACCACTTCATACGGGCGCGGATCGCGATGTCGGAGCGCATCTCCGGACTGCTCACGATCGCCGCGATCTACGCCGGGCTGCTGCTCCTCAGCTTCGCGCTGCGCTACGGGCAGACCTACGTGACGGGCGTGCTCGGTCAGCTCATTATGTACGACCTGCGCACGAGGATCTTCGGGCACGTGCAGCGGCTCTCGATCGCGTTCTTCGACCGCAACCCTACGGGCCGGATCGTCACCCGCGTCACGAACGACGTGGACGTGCTGAACGAGCTGCTCACCTCCGGCCTGGTGGCGATCATAGGGGACGTGATCACCGTCGTGGGCATCGGGGTGGCACTGCTCCTGCTCAACTGGCGGCTCACGCTCATAACGTTCGTCGTGATCCCGCTGCTGGTAGTGTCCACCTCGCGGATGCGCCGCGCGATGCGGGACGCCTTCCGCGAGGTGCGGACCCGCCTGGCCCGGATCAACGCCTACATCTCCGAGAACGTCAGCGGCATGCAGGTGGTGCAGCTCTTCAACCGCGAGGACCGCAACTTCCGGGACTTCGACGAGCTGAACCGAGACTACCGCGACGTCACGATGCGCTCCGTGCTGTACTTCTCGATGTTCTACCCGGTCGTGGAGCTGATCGGCGCCTTCGCGATCGCGCTGATCCTCTGGTACGGAGGCGGGCGGGTGGCCGCGGGAGCCCTCACCCTCGGGGGGCTCGTCAGCTTCCTGCAGTACATCGACCGTTTCTTCATGCCGATCCGCGATCTCTCGGACAAGTACAACATGCTGCAGAGCGCGATGGCCGCGAGCGAGCGTATCTTCCGTCTGCTCGACGAGCAGCCCGAGGTGCTGGACAAGCCGAACCCCGTCCCCATCAAGGCCGTGAAGGGAGACGTCAAGTTCGACCACGTGTGGTTCGCGTACAACGACGAGGAGTGGGTGCTCAGGGACGTGACGTTCCACGTGCGGCCCGGCGAGAGCGTGGCGCTGGTGGGCGCCACCGGCGCGGGCAAGACGAGCACGATAAGCCTGCTCTCCAGGTTCTACGACGTGCAGCGGGGGCGGATACTGATCGACGACGTGGACGTGCGCGACCTGGCGCAGGCCGAGCTGCGCAGGCACATCGGCGTCGTGCTCCAGGACCCCTTCCTGTTCAGCGGCACGATCGCCAGCAACATCCGCCTGCACAACCAGGAGATCACGGACGAGATGGTCGAGCGGGCGGCCAGGTACGTCAACGCGGACCACTTCATCCAGCGGCTGCCGAAGAAGTACGAGGAGGAGGTGCGCGAGCGCGGCGCCGGGCTGTCGGTCGGACAGAAGCAGCTGCTCTCGTTCGCCCGCGCGATCGCGTTCAACCCCGAGATACTCCTCGTGCTCGACGAGGCCACCTCGAGCGTGGACACGGAGACCGAGCACCTGATCCAGGACGCGCTCGAGAAGCTCATGCGTGGGCGGACGAGCTTCATCATCGCCCACAGGCTCTCGACGGTGCAGAACGTGGACCGGATCATCGTGCTGCACAAGGGGCGCATCGTCGAGGAGGGCTCGCACCAGGAGCTCCTCGCCAGGCGCGGCTACTACTACCGTCTGTACGAGCTGCAGTACCGCAGCCAGGTGATCGAGCGCTAGCGCGCCCATCTCCGCCACCACCCGAGGCCGGTTCCCTCCCCACTTGATTTCAGTATATTTTGAAATTACAATAAGGTCAGTAGCAGGCGTGCGAGAGGCTGTGGAGGTGGCAGGGGTGGATGAGGCCAGGCTCGGCTATGTGGAGGACTTCGGCCTCCTGTTCGACCGCTTCGGCCTGCCCCGAATGATCGGTCGGGTACTGGCGCTGCTCTTGATCTCGGAGCCTCCCGAGCTGACCGCCGAGGAGCTGGCCGGCACCCTCCGCGCCAGCCGGGGCTCGATCAGCACGGCCACCCGCGCCCTCGTCGCCCTGGGCCTGGTGCAGCGCGTCCGCAGGCCGGGAGAACGGCGCGACCACTTCCGCGTCAAGCCGGACGCCTGGAGCGAGATATTGCGCCGTGAGACGGCCTCCCTCGAGTCCTTCCGAGACATGGCCGAGCGGGGTCTAGGGCTGATGCGCGACGACCCCCCCGAAGCTCGACGGAACCTGGAGGAGATGCGCGACTTCTACGACTACTGGGCGACGGAGATGCCCGCCATCCTGGAACGGTGGGAATCGCGCAGACAGAAGGAGCAACCATGACCGCCGTCATTCGGACAGACGATCTGACCAAGACCTACGGCAAGAACCGAGGGATACGAGGCATCAACCTCGCCGTCGAGCAGGGAGAGGTCTTCGGCTTCCTCGGGCCCAACGGTGCGGGCAAGACCACCACCATACGCACGTTACTGGGGTTCATGTCCCCGACCAGCGGCAGGGCGGAGATATTCGGCCTCGACACGCATAAGCAGAGCGTGCCCATTCACGCGATGGTGGGCAATCTGCCCGGCGAGTTCAACCTCGACGACAGGATGAACGGGGAGCTCATCCTCAGGCTGTTCGCCCGCATGCGCGGGGTCAGCAGCCTGGACTACGCGCACGAGCTCGCGCGGCGGCTGGACGCCGACCTCAAGCGGCCAATACGGCGGCTCTCGCGCGGGAACAAGCAGAAGATCGGGCTCATCCAGGCGATGTTCAGCCGTCCACCCCTCCTGATCCTCGACGAGCCCACCGGAGGGCTTGACCCGCTGGTGCAGGAGGAGTTCCTCAAGCTCATCGGCGAGGTGCGCGACGAGGGCCGCACAGTGTTCTTCTCCTCGCACAACCTTCCCGAAGTGGAGCGCGTGTGCGACAGGATCGGCATCATTCGCGACGGCGAGCTCGTGACCGTCGAGACGACCGACACCCTCGTCAACAAGACCTTCCGGCACGTAAGCCTGATCTTCGCCGGGCCGGTGGACCCCGAGCCGTTCTCGCGGATCGAAGGCGTCCGCAACCTGCACACCGACGGTAACACTCTGTCCTTCGAGCTGCACGGCAACCTGGACGCGATGCTGAAGCTCGCATCCAGGCACGAGGTGGTGGACATGAAGTACGAGCGGCCAAGTCTGGAGGAGATCTTCCTAGCCTACTACACGGGAGAGAAGCAATGAGCTTCGGCGAGCTTCAAAGGGAGCGGACGATCGCGGTCTCGGGGCAGGGGCGGAGCACGCTCCTGCCGCTGCTCACGCACTACCTGCGGATGCAGGCGCGGGCCGCACTCATTTGGGGAGTGTACCTGGGCGCGATTGGAGCCCTGTACGTGTGGCTCTTCCCGGCGATAGCCGACCATCAGAAGTCGCTCACCGATGTAGTAGATCAGCTCCCGAGGTCTGTGAGGCAGATGTTC
>CADDYR010000032.1 GCA_902810765.1 Chloroflexota bacterium | reverse complement strand
TTCCATCGCTTCCTGCTCCTCCCTGGAAGGGGGGATTGGGGGAGGCCTGAATATGACGCGAACATTCGTGCCTTGCTGCAGCGCCGTGATGGTATTACGCTGTCCGACGACGTCTTCGGTTACCTGTATGACATCTTGCAATGGATACTGAGCCGCAATCCCGCGAATCCCAAGGCTTGGCCGGGCAGCGGTCTGAACAGGTTTGGCCCCACCATAGTGGGTGAAGATGGAGCCGAGATGTTCGAGCGCGTATTCGGTGCATGGGCAGGATTGTTTGCGTTGGGCCCAGCTCATATCAAGCTGAGCGGAGGGTGGGTTCCCTCTCGAGAGGGTAATTACCGAATGGAGATCATCGAAGTCGATCAGGACCGGTTGGTAGCAACGCTGAGCGGGCTAGCCGGGTATGGCCGTGACGCGAGCAGCGGGACGTCTTTCATTATGCACCTGGGCATCTGACACTAGCCCCGCCCTCTCCGCTTCCATGAGCGTCACCTACGACGCCTCGAACCACTGGACGGGGGGCAGCGTCAACGGCAGCTCCGTCTCCTTCTCATACGACGGGCTCGGATGGGTACTAGGAAAGGGTGGCGTCGGAGTGCCGGGCGAGACGGGACTTAACATCAACGCGTTCCGCTAAGAGACGCAGCCCTTGAGGAGGGGCATATGGCAGAAACCGGTAAGCTTGCAGCATCGTTCACATTGACGGGCTTCGATGTGAACCCCGAGGAGATCACGGCAATGGTGGGGGTCACTCCCACGCAGACCTGGCGAACAGGCGACCTCGTCGATCCCAGAGCCACAGTGCGACGTAAGAGCAATGGATGGAAGGTGAGCTCGGAGTCCGACACGGCAGCAGATCTGGGAGAGCTCGTTGGGAAAGTTCTCGTTATCCTTCGGCCCGGGTGGCCAGTCCTCCAGCAGCTCGTAGCGCAGCACAATGCGCTGTTCAACTGCGTAGTGCATGTCTATGATTCTGGGGCACCCGCGATTAGCCTCGACAAGGACCTGATCCGGGCTGTCGCAGACTTGGGGGTGGGGGTAGATATTGATCTATACTGTCTACCCGGCAACGACACCGATGCCCATCAAAGTAACGACTCATCTCTGTCCTGCTGAAAGACCTGCGCCGAAGCGATACCCGGGGCACGAACGTCACCTACCTGAGGACGCCGTCGGAAAGGCCCTTGTCTCGGTACATCACGGTGCCCTACGACTACTCCCTGGATCGTCTGGGCAGCGTGACGATGATGACCACGACGGGACAGGGGAGTGCGGGCACCTACACCTACGATGCGGCCAACCAGCTCTTCAAGGAGGTCACAGGCTCCACCACCACGAGCTACTCCTACGACCGGGACGGCAACCTCACATCCTTCGGCACGAACACCCTTTCCTACGACGCCTCCGAGCACTGGACGGGCGGCACGATCAACCTCAGCTCCGTCTCCTTCTCCTACGACGGGCTGTGCAGGAGGGCGAGCAGCGGGCGACCGAGTACGCGCAGATGATGCGCATCGCTGGTGGGAGCGGCGGGAAGGAAGGAGTAACATCTGGGCCGAGTTACTATGGAGTTAACGGGAAAATGGCACCCCCATACCCGGTCGGCGGTTCACGGGACCTGATACGCCAGAGAGAGCTTTTGCATGGCTAGCCAAGTTCAACGGTCAGCCTGAGTACGTTTCGGGTAACCGTCTGCTTGGGACGCTAGCGAGGAGCAATGAACTTAAGTCGAACGAGTGACGCTGCGCTCGTTCGACTTGAGAGTGTCAGTGTTGATATCCTGAACTCGGGAGAATGAGTGATGATCAGAGTCTGGTCTTGGAGAGAGCCACGAGTCGTCGCGGACATCCTGGATCGGGTGAGTGATGCCGTCGAGGCAGGGAACGCCGAGCTACTCGTGCTGATTCGATACGGCGAGGAGGTGCTCGGTCCCGACCGGCCGCTGGCCATCCTCAGACAGATAGCCGAGTACATTCGTGCCGAGGATCCGCTCCTGAAGCGCAACTTGAGGTATGACCACGCCTTCGCAATCGTCCGCATCGACACGTTCCTTGGCCTCGACCCATCAGCCAGGGATGCAATCTCGGTCAAGAAGGTTGTGCGGAGCGCTGAGGCCGCCGAAAGAGAGGTGGCGCGGCTCAACAGCTTGAACCAGGACAGGGGAGCTACGTATTTCTGGACGATTACCAGGCTTGAGAGGTCTGAGTACGGAGAGCAGTCCGGATGATTGTCTTAGGTTTAGCAACCAACAGATTCGGAGCACCCCGCGTCTGTTGTCAACTAGCACCATCGCTCACTACTGGGGGCTGGGAGCGAGGTTCAACGTCCGACCGGGAGCGCTCGATACGGCGGGTCACGCCCGAGGACGTGCCGTTCCTCTGGGACATGGTCTACGAGGCCGCGGTAGTGGACCTCGCCTACCTGTCGAGGGCAGAGGTGCTCGCGCTCCCCGAGGTCCGGAGGTACGTCGAGGGCTGGGGCAGGCCCGGCGACGCGGGAGTGGTGGCGCTCAACGCCTCCGGTCGGAAGCTTGGCGCGGCATGGTACCGCACCTTCCCGGCGGAGAGCCCCGGCTACGGCTTCGTCGCCCCCGACGTGCCGGAGATCTCGATCGGCGTCGTGGCCGAGGCACGTGGCCGCGGGGCGGGAGGCGCGCTTCTCGAGGCCCTGAAGGAGCTCGCGCTGGAGCAGGGATACGGGCGTATCAGCCTCTCGGTCAGCCGCCGGAACCCCGCGCTCCGACTGTACGAGCGCCACGGCTTTTCGGACGCCGGCATCTCCTCCCCGTCCGACTCATCCGTGACCCTCGTGGCAGAACTCCAATGAGCGGACGGATGAGCGTCATCGCCGCTCAGTTCCCGATATCGAGGTCGCTCACCGAGAACCTGGACGCGATGCGGCGCATCGTCTCGCGGGCGGATCCGGGCGATCTCGTCGTGCTGCCCGAGGGCGCGCTCTCGGGATATTGGGACGACCTCTCTTTCCTCGAGGACTCGACCCGCACGAGGTATCAGCGGCGATCACCGAGCTCCAGGCCGAGGTCGAGCGGACGGGCGTGCACCTCTGGTTCGGGACGTGCCTCCGGGAGGGTGATACGTGGCGCAACGCCGCCATCGGGCTCGCGCCGGACGGCGCCCGCAGCACCTACCACAAGGTCAACCTGGCTACGCACGAGCGGGGCACATTCCGACGAGGAGACGACCTGCCAGTGTTCACTCTGCGGTCGAGGGGCGAGACGGTGCGGGTCGGCGTGCAGCTCTGTCGCGAGATGAGGTTCCCCGAGCAGTGGGGTTGGCTCGCGAGGAGGGGTGCGCAGGTCTTCCTGCACCTGAACAACTCGATCGGCGATGCGGGCGCCGTCCCCGTGTGGCGCAGCCACCTGATCGCCCGCGCCGCGGAGAACCAGCGGTACGTCGTGAGCGCGAACGCCGCCGCGTCCGACCAGCGCTGCCCGACGATGGTGGTGGCGCCGAGCGGCGAGGTGCTGGCCGAGGTCGCCGGCCCCGAGGAGCGCGCGCTGCGCGTCGACCTCGACCTCTCCCGAGTCTCCGACTGGTACATCAGCCAGTCGCGGTCGGACCTCGTCCGTCTCCAAGGCCGGGCGCGGGAAACGGCTGGGCGATCAGACGGCGGAGCGTGACGAACAGCCGGGTGAAGTCGGCGGCCGCGGGGCCCACGAACGGGACCACCAGCGTCTCGACCCCGCTCGGACGCGGCAGCGCAAGCCTGAGCTCGTTGCCTATCAGGGAGTGCTGCAGCCCGACCGTCGAGACCGCGCCCAGCGACACCTGCCTGAAGACCCCGGACGCGTCCAGCGTGCAGAAGCGCTTTCGCGTGACAGCGACAAGCATCCCCTCACTGCCTCCGGCCGAGCACGCCTCGGCGACTACCCCCTCCCCTTCCAGCCTCCTCGCCAGGTCATCCCGCAGATGCGCCAGAAGCTCGAGCTCGCGGGCGTCCAGCCCCTCTCCCACGCGCCATCTGTCGTCCCCCTCCACCGAGTACGACCGCCTGAGCGCGGTGGTGCCCTCGCTCGCAACGAATCCTCCAAGCATCCCCCTGAGCTCGTAGAGGAGGTCGCGCCGATCCGGCGGGAACGGCACCACCCACTCCTCCGTGCCCTCCTCGGCCTCGATCGAGAGCCCCACTGCGCACCTCTCCTCGTGCGCGTCCACTGTGACGCGAGCGAGCCTCTCGGGGGGCACGCTGCGAGCGATGAAGCCCCAGTGGACGAGCGTGGAGTCGGGGGGCAGCGCGTCCTCGAGCAGGAGCACCTGCTGGTCGGTGAGCACGAAGATGGCGTCGTGGAGCTTCCTGCGACCGAGCAGCCGTCTGCCGGGGGCGGGCATCGGCGGGCGGGACACGTGCAGCAGGATGCGCTCCCGGGGAGAGAGACACTCGGCGACGTACCTCTGGAACCTGAAGGGCAGGCGCAGCAGCTCCCTCTCCGATGAGGTGCTCGCGTCCTCCGAGCCCCCTCCTCTTCCGCTGAGGGTCGCGGCCCGCCAGGAGGGAGCCACCCTGTGTACCGAGCACGCCGCCCGCGCAGCGCGCTCCGTCGCCTGCCGGAGGTGCTCCCTCGCCTCGTCGGGGCCCTCGACGGAGGCCGCGCGCCCGAGGTGCTCCAGAACGGAGCCGATCACCTCCTCCGGGAGGTCCCGGGGCGAGAGGACCCGGGAGTAAACGGGGTCGCCCGCGAGCACCGCCAGCAGCGCGGCGGAGCCGTCCTCGAACCGCAGGAGCCCGATCGCCCGGACTCTCCCGAGCGAGCCCCCCGCTGGCGCGACCTGGCCGAGCACCGCCACCTCGAGGGGAGAGCCGTCGGGGTTGACCGCCCTCGGGGCGACGGCCCCATGGATCGGAGCACAGCGCTCGGGGAGGTGGACTCCCTCGACCACCAGAGCCTCGCGCTTCGGATCGTACGTGTATCCGATCCAGGGCGCTCCGGGGGACGTGATGCGCACCGTGGTCTCCGCGGGAGGCTCGATCTGCGACCTCAGCCTGCTCCTCCCTATCCAGGTCATCAGGAGGCTCCCCTCACAGGTGGCCCTGCGCTATGGCGTGCAGCACGTCGTCCCGGCTCACCACCCCGATCGGACGCCCCTCGCCGTCCACCACGGGCAGCAGCTTGCGGCCGCGCTCGACCATAAGCTGCGCCGCGTCGGACAGAGAGGTCCCCGAGCGCACGACCACCACGTCACGGTTCATCACGTCCTCGGCCGACCGGGCGCTCGCCCTCCTCAGGTGCTCGGCGGCAGCCTCGCCTCCCGGCAGCCTCGCCCTCACCGCCTCCAGCACACCCGGATGGGCGTGCTCGGAGATCGGCACCATCACGTCCGCATCGCTGATGATCCCGACCGCTCTGCCCACCTCGTCGACGACGATCACTCGCCGGATAGGCGAGCCGAGCAGCGCGTCCAGCACGTCCGAGATCGGGGCGTGGTCACGCACGGTGGGCGCGTCCGGACGCATGACCTCGTCCACCGTGGTTGCGGGCACGGCCGAGACGGAAGGCTCGGGCTCCTCGGCCGCCCTCCTGCGCGCCGCGCTCGATATGAGGTCCCAGCGGCTGAGCATGCCGACCAGACGCCCTCTCTCGTCCACCACCGGCAGCCGCTTCACCCCCCACTTCCGCATCAGCTGGGCGGCCTCCGTCGCTCGGGCGTCCGGACGGATCATGATCGGCGGCCGGGACATCACCCGCGACACCGGCCAGTCGGCCGTGGGCATGTCGAGCTCGGAGGGCTCGCGTCCCAGCCTCTCGAGGAGTGGCATCCGAAACGGCAGCCCCGCTCGCTGCACCAGGTCCCCGCTCGTGAGCATCCCCACGACCCTTCGCTCGGAGTCCACGACGGGCAGCGCGCGGAACAGGTGGCCGTACAGGAGCTCGACCGCCTCGGACACGGGAGCATCGGGTCGGATCGAGGTGACGTCACGCGTCATCATGCTCTCGACCCTGGCGTCCATCGGGATCGTGCTCACCCGGTGCGCGCCGTACTGGTGGACCTCGACGTCCTCGACCGTCGCGAGCCCGTTGATCTTCATCTCCTCCAGACGGGTGAGCAGCTCCTGGATGCGCTCGGGGCGGTCCACGACGTCGATCACTATCGGCAGGTCCTCCGACAGCCTGAGGATGGAGGCGGTATGCATCAGGCTCGCGTGACCGAAGCCCGAGATGGCCCGTATGACGGTCGCGCCCGCGTATCCCTCGCTGCGCAGCATCTCGAGGAGAGCGGCGTGCAGCGGGCGCCCGCGGTACTTGTCCGCCTCGCCGATGTAAAGTCGCAGCCTCGACGCCCTTCCGATTATGTCCATACTTCCTTGCCTCCTGTGCGGCGGGGGCCGTGACACCGATCGCGAATATCAGGGATTTGGATCCGTCTGCTCCTCCCCGTCGCGATCCCGTATTCGCCCGAGCGCCTCGCGGGCCTCGCGGAGCGAGTCCTCGCTCGCCTCCTCGGGACCGTACCTATGCCGCACGTACAGCCTCGTGAGCACGTCCAGTGCATCCGACCGGGGGGCCAGCGCTGGCGACGTGGCGAGCACCCGCTCGTACTCCAGGGGAGTCTGGGACGGCGCCCGTCGGTGCCCGATGGAGGAGCCAATGCGCAGAAGCTCGCGGTAGAGCCCTCGTATGCCGAGCGGCCCCTCTTCCTGCACGCCGGACGCAGAGCCCCCGGCCCGGCGCGTCACCGGCCTCGCGCGCCCCAGCAACCGCCGCAGCCACCTGAGTACCGCGGCCACGAACTCCCGCCAGGACCACACGAAGTCTCTCACCTCGAGCACGTTGTCGCGGGTGCGCCACTCCCCCAGCCGGGACACCGCCCGAGCCAGCACCAGCCCCACGACGACCACCGCGACGCCCAGCGCCACCCACCTGAGCACCGGGAGCCACTGGGCAAGCAAAGCATTGTGGGCGTGCTGATGCTCCTGGAGCTGTCTCAGCCAGCCGAGGTTGGGCCTGCGCGGAGGGTTCTGGTGCGAGCCCAGATGCAGCAGGAGCCGCAGGAAGTAGATCAGCCACTGCATCACGAACCCCACTGGCACCGCGATCACGTAGATCAGCACAGTGAGCACCGCGTTCAGCGCCGTCCCAAGTGGCCGGGACAGCGCCTCGAGCGTGTCGAACGAGAGTATTCCGGTCAGCACGAGGGTGAGCGCGACCAGCAGCCCCACCGTCCCGACGAGCATTCCGAGCCAGTGCGCGTTGATCGCGCCCGGCGAGCCCGAACGGTTGGCCTCTCCGAGCTCGACGACGTTGGCTAAGGGCAGCCCCACGAGGCCAGTGAACACCACGACGAGCGCGCTCGCGACGAGGGCCTCGGAGCTCAGCGCCTGGCTGCCCTTCGCGAACACGTCCATCACGAGGAGAGCCGCGAGCGCGACCACCGACGTCCGGAACCGCCCCCTCACGTCGTCCGTGCCCAGCCTCGCGCTCCCGAGCGTCATGCCCCGCCACCACATGAGCACCGCGAGCCCGCCTGTCGGGATCACCCTGCCGAGTGCGTCCACAGCCACCGGCCAGTTGGGCACGAGCGCCAGCGCGGCGCCGGCGGCGAGCCCGAGGCAGGCGAGCGCCAGCCGTACCTTGCGGAGGGACAGCCCGGTCCGCACGAGGAGCGAGGTCGCGAGGAGCCCCGCGATCAGCGTCCCAGCCACCTGCGCGACCCCCAGGAGCGGCACGTTCAGCGTCCCGGGCACACAGTGGCCGAGACCGGAGCTCCAGCCGTACAGCCAGGCGATCTCGCCGACGGCTATCAGCGCGAGCTGCAGCCTTCTGAGGGGATGCCGGGTCAGCAGGTCCCGCGGATTCATCCGATCGCACCTCCCGCGAGCGAGAGCGACTCCGCCCGGCCCCACTCCTCCGGGGGCCCGACGTGCCTCACGGTGACCCCCTGCAGGTTGGTCATCGGCTCGCGCCTGCCCGTAAGCACGAGCGTTACCGGGTGGCCGCGCGACCTCAGGTTGCGCAGCGCGCTCGAGGTCGCCTCGTCCGCAACCGGGGTCAGCGCCACGACCGACGTGCCGAAAGAGAGGCGTCGGGCGCTCTCCTCGAGGGTGCGTCCGAACGGCCTCACGGCGAACGCCTGCAGCCTTCCGAGCGCCTCCAGCATCCTCCCCAGCTGCTCCTCGTCCCCCCTCGGCTCGATCACCACCAGCTCGTTGCCCGCCCTGAACCTGCCGTTCGAGAAGAGGCCCACCTGATAGCCTCGGTCCACCGCCCAAGCGGCTATCGAGGCGGCGGCCATCGCGGTGAGCTCGAGCACGTCCACGTCGTAGGAGAGGTCCCACCAGAACTCCTCTGTGGTGCTCACGTTCACGAAGATCGCGAGCTTGTGGGTCGTCGTCGGCTCGAACACCTTCGAGAACAGCCTTTGGGTACGGGCGCTCGCGGACCAGTGGATCCGCCTGAGGCTGTCGCCGGGGCGGTACTCGCGCGCTCCCGCGATCCTAGACGGATCCTCGAATATCCAGCTCTGGGTCCTGAGGTCGCCCAAGGGCTGCTCGGCCGGCAGCCCCAGCTCGGCGAGCGGCACGATCCTGGGGTACACGACGAAGCTCTCCTGGCGCTCGAGCACGAGGTCGCGGTACACGGTGCCGAACAGGTCGCCCGTGCGCAGCCTCACCGGTCCCAGGAGGTGCTCTCCCCTCGCCTTGCACGGAATGGTGTACGTCCTGCGCACCCTCTCGTACGGGCGCATCGTGAGCACGATCGCCAGCAGCGAGCGGTCCGCCTTGTGTGAGGGGTATACGATGCCCTGCTCGGGCGGCAGCTCCCGCGGGAGCTCGTCCTCGATCTCGAGCCAGGGCAGCGGCAGGAGCTTGCGGTTCACCGCCTCCACCTCGAGCCTCAGGGTATCCCCGAAGGCGAGCGAGCGCGTGCTCAGCCGCCTGCGGTACTCGAGCCCCGCCAGGCAGAACCGGTCCCAGAGCCTCGCAAGACCTGCAGCCAGGAAGACCGCGAGCGAGAGCACGAACAGCGGCGTCTGCCGCGTGATGATGCTCGCGACGAGCAGCAGGACGAATATCCCCATCGCGAGCGAGCCGAACACTGGCTACACCCCCACCCTCTGCTCGTCCTCGACCGGAGCGGGCACCTCGGAGAGGACCGCCTCGATCAGGTCGCCACTCTCACGGACGGCGAGCCTGCCCTGGGCGCTGAGGATCACCCGATGCCCGAGCACGGGGATCGCGAGCGCCTTCACGTCGTCCGGGATCACGTACGCTCGCCCCTCCATCGCAGCGAGCGCCTGAGAGCCGCGATACAGCGCCAGCGTCGCGCGGGGGCTCGCGCCCAGCGTCACGCCCTGCCGCTCCCTCGTCGCCCGCACGACGTCCACTATGTACGCCGCCACGTCGCGGCTCACGTGCGCGCGCCTGGACACCTTCGCCATCTCGGCCAGCTCCTCGCTCGTCACCACCGACTCGAGCAACTCGAGCGGGCTCGTCTCGAAGAAGCGCTCGGCCACCTCGATCTCCTCCTCGCGCTCCGGGTATCCGATGGAGGTCCTTATCATGAAGCGATCGAGCTGAGCCTCGGGCAACGGGAAGGTGCCCTCCAGCTCGATCGGGTTCTCGGTCGCCAGCACCAGGAACGGCCTCGGAAGCCTCCTCGTCTCCCCCTCGATCGTCGCCTGCCTCTCCTCCATCGCCTCGAGCAGAGCCGACTGGGTGCGAGGGGTGGCGCGGTTGATCTCGTCCGTGAGCACGATGTTGGCGAACACCGGCCCCTGCCGGAACTGGAACTCCTGGGTCTTCTGATTGAAGTAGCTGATGCCCGTGATGTCGGAGGGCAGCACGTCCGGGGTGAACTGGATGCGGGAGAAGGAGAGGTCGAGGGAGCGAGCGAGCGCCTTGGCCAGGGTGGTCTTGCCCACCCCTGGCACATCCTCGATGAGCACGTGCCCCTCTGAGAGCAGGGCCACCAGGAGGAGCGTGACCACATCCTCCTTGCCGACGATCACCCGGCCGACGTTCTCCCTGATCCGCCCGGCCCTCTCCGATACCCTGCCGAAGTCCGAATCGTTGTTACCGCTCAACGCGCAGCTCCTTCCGCCTGCGGATACGTCGCGGTCTCCGGCCTGGGAGCGTCCAAAAAACAAATGGCTTCTACCAGGCGTCGTCCGCGCCGGTAGAAGCCATCAGCCACGGCAAGGTGGCGAACTGGTTCCTCTCATCGGGAAGCGCGGGCCTCATCGCGCCACCCTCCCATCGTCTTCCCCATTTTACCCCGTCTTCGGGGTTTGCACAAACTCGCGTTCCGGATGCTATACTCCAAGCGGTGGCTCCGTGCGGAGAGCCGCGGCGATGAGGCTCGCCCGAACGCCGTGCCGTCGGCTGATAGCTTCTACCGAGCGAGGTGCGCTCGCACTCGGTAGAAGCTTTTTTGTCGGCCAATTCAGGAAGTGGGGCACCATTTGACAAGAGGTACGGACAGGTCCGCGCGAAACGCCGAGATCGCGAAGTCCTCGGCCCTGAGGTTCGTGGTGCTCGTGGGCGTGGTGAGCCTCTTCGCGGACATGACGTATGAGGGTGCGAGGAGCATCAACGGACCCTACCTGGCGCTGCTCGGAGCCACCGGCACTATCGTCGGCGTGGTGTCGGGGCTGGGGGAGCTCCTGGGCTACCTGGTGCGCCTCCTCTCCGGGTACTTCAGCGGCCGCACGGGCCGGTACTGGCTGTTCACCGGCGCGGGCTACGGGGTGAACCTGCTCGCCGTGCCGCTGCTCGCGCTCGCGGGGGGCTGGCAGTCTGCGTCCGCTCTAATGATCTGCGAGAGGATAGGCAAGGGGACGCGCAACCCTCCGCGCGACGCGATGCTGTCGCACGCGGGCACGGTGATAGGACCCGGGTGGGCGTTCGCCCTCAGGGAGGCCCTGGACCAGACCGGCGCGCTGGTCGGCCCCCTCGCGCTCGCCGCCATCCTGGCGTTCAAGAGAGGATACCGCGCGGGCTACGCTTTCCTCGTGGTGCCGGCCGTGCTCTCGCTGATCGTGCTCTCCGTCGCCAAGAGGATGTACCCGCGCCCAAGGGACCTCGAGGTGGAGGAGACGCTCGCCGAGAGGAAGGGGCTGTCGCGCCCCTTCTGGCTGTACCTGGTCGCGATGGGGCTGATCGCCGCCGGCTACTCCGACTTCAACCTGATCGCGTTCCACTTCCAGAGGTCGGGCGTTGCGTCAGGCGCGGCGGTCCCCGTGCTGTACGCCGTCGCGATGGCCGTGTCGGCCCTTTCCGCGCTGCTCTTCGGGTGGTGGTTCGACCGCTCGGGCTTCGGTGTGCTCGTGCTCGCCGCCGTCCTCGCCGCATTCTTCGCCCCGTTCGCCTTCCTCGGCAGCTATCCGCTCGCCATCGTGGGGATGGTCCTGTGGGGCACCGGCATGGGCATCCAGGACTCCCTGATGAGCGCGCCGATCACCGCCATGGTGTCGGCGGACGGGAGGGCGTTCGCGTTCGGGGTGTTCAACGCGATCTACGGCGTCTGCTGGTTCGTGGGCAGCTCGGTGATGGGAGCGCTGTACGACCGCTCGGTGCTCGCCCTCGTCATCTTCTCCGTCGTCGTGCAGCTCGCCTCGATCCCGGCGCTGCTGCTGGCGGGCAGGCACAGCGGGTGAGCTCGCGCGATTTACAGGAGGCTTGGGAGATGGAAGACCGAACGGTAGAGGCTCTGGTCGAGATCCCGATGGGCAGCCGCAACAAGTACGAGTACGACGATTCCCGCGGCTGCATACGGCTGGACCGCGTCCTGTACTCGTCCGTCCACTACCCCACCGACTACGGGTTCATCCCCGGGACGCGATCCGAGGACGGAGACCGGCTGGACATCCTGATCGTGACGTACGAGCCCACGTTTCCGGGATGCCTGGTGCAGGCGCGTCCGATCGGGGGGCTGGAGATGTCGGACGAGGCCGGCAGCGACTTCAAGGTGCTCGCCGTGCCGGTGGGGGACCCGCGCTGGGACGACGTCCGCGATCGCGACGACCTGGCGCCGCACTGGCTCAGGGAGATCGAGGCGTTCTTCACCACCTACAAGATGCTCGAGCCGAAGCAGACCCAGGTGCTGGGGTGGCGGTCGGCCCAAGACGCGTGGGAGGTGATCGAGCGCACCCGCCGGCACGAGCGGGAGCTTGGCTGAGCAGACACATCCGGCCAAGGAAGTCTTGGGAGATGTTCGGTTCGGGAACGCTGGTTCTGCTATTGATCGGCGCGGTCACCCGATCGCACTGATCCTGACGGGCCGCAGGCTCGAGGATGTGTCACTGAACGGCGTCGCGCCAGCGGGAGGATAGGGCGATGGCAGGCGGCCAGTGGCCCCGCTCGGTACGCGACGCCGAACGAGTACAAGCGCGTCCTGGTCCGCGCGAGCTCGCTGCAAGCCGCGAGGGGCGAGATACACCAGATAACCCGAGTGTACGAGGACGCGCGCTACGGCGAGGAGGAGCCGCCGGAGGAACGCGTGAGAATGGCCCGCAGCGCGATCGAGCGGCTGAGGGAGATCGAGAGGGAGTCCCGCGCCCCGAGCAGCCGCGAAGCCGGCGAGCATCCCGGATAGCTGGTGGAGGAGCGACTGTGCCGCTCTACCTCGTGAGACACGCGCTGCCGCTGGACCTGCTGCCCGGCGAGGCGGAGGTCGTAGCGACCCGCCATTGTCGGTCGCGCGCCCTGAGGGGCACTACCATTACTGGGAGACCCTCCTGGAGATCGGCCGGCCGACGGCGGTGTACGAGATCTCGGGTCTGCCGAGCGTGCTCTCGCTCGAGCCCGCGGCCGAGGGCCTGTACGACGGAGGGGAGGAGGGCACCGTCCTCGTGACCGCCAAGGATAGGGAGGCCCGCGACCGAGGAGGACGTGACGGGCTCCGGGCGCGCGTCGAGGCATCCCTGGAGCGGGTCGCGCTGAGCCCTCACGCGGGGCTGAGCGATGCGGAGTTCCACGATCTGGTGGCGCTCGTGCACCACCGGGGCTGGGGGACGGCGGATGTGCTCCGGTACCAGCATAGGGTGCACGTCCTGGAGGGCAGGGAGTGGCCGGAGGGCACAACGGTCGAGGAGTACGACCGGAGCGCGCGCAGGCTGATCGAGGAGCCCGGAACGCGTGTGGTGCTGAGCCGAAGCAGCACGCACAGGCACGTGACCTTCCACGGGCTGACCATGCCGTCCGAGCTCGGCCCGGCGGGCCGAACCTTCACCGTGGCCGATTACAACGTGGAGGAAGCGAATCTGATGACGGCGTTTCAGACGAGCGACGACGAGTACGAGTTCCTCGAGAGGCTTGGCAGGGCGAGGCCGATATGGCTGTAGGCACACGCAAGACCGATCGCGAGGCCGGTGTCTATCTCGACGCGGCGAGGCACACGCTCGGCAGACTCCTCGAGGCGGACGAGGAGATGCAACTCACTGGAGGCACTCACCACCCGGTGAGCGACCTCGAGTGGATACGCACCGTGCACGAGGTCGAGCGCGTGGTGTGGTGGTACACGGCCGGGGAGCTCGGGGCGGAGCGCGAGGAAGAACTCCTGGACCTGCTCAGAGGGATAGCCCGTGCGCTGCCCGCGATACACCGGATGGGTCTGCCGGGTATCAAGCTACCCCCGGGCGATGAGCTCGGCACGGTCGCCTTCGCCAACCCAAAGCCCTTCAGGTACGGCAGGCGGGAATAGCGCTTGATGGGCCTAGCACGCTCGCCGGCCACGGCATCGTCGGCCCGGCTCAGAGGCCGGCGAGTGGGGAGGGGAGTCCTGCCTCACGTACTCCACGATGGAGCGGCCGTCCCCGATCCTGAGGATCAGGTTCACCCTCCAGCCGTCGTCGGTCATCCCGGCGACTCCCTCCTGCATCTGTTCCGTGCGCTCGTAGTAGACGGTCTTCGCTTCCATCGGGGGCGCTCCGATAGCCGATTGGTCCCTATCATGGTACACTGCCATCCGTCCTCCCGCCTCGGCACAGCCACGGCACGCGGAGTGCTGAGATCGGAGAGACGCATTCGAAGCCGTGGAGGAAGAACTATGTCCGATGCATCCAGCACGCAGAAGCCCCACGCCGTGGGCCGGGTCCGCGCGGGAGACGTGTCCGAGAGGGTAGGGGTGGAGGCTATCCGCGCCCGCGGAGTGGACGTGGAACAGCTCCGCGAGAAGCTGATAGACGCCGCGGGGGCCGAGTTCGCCACGTACTACTACTACACGATCCTGCGGATGTATCTGGCCGGACACGAGGACTACAAGGAGATCTGTGAGGACGCGCGTCTCGAGGATCGGGCTCACTTCGAGCTGATGACGCCGCGCATCTACGAGCTGGGTGGGAGCCTGCCCTACGACATGCGCGACTTCGCGAACCGCGCCAGCTGTCCCGACGCCTACCTGCCGGGCACGAACAACGGGCGGAGCGCCCCGACCGACGGCTCCGGCCCCAGCGCCGCGGACATCCTCGAGGTGCTGCTCGAGGCCGAGCGCTGCGCGATCCGCACCTGGAGCGAGGTGTGCGATCTTACCTTCGGCAAGGACCCCCGAACCTACGACCTGGCCTCGCGCATCCTCAACGAGGAGATCGAGCACGAGGCGTGGTTCATCGAGCTCCTCTCGATGGAGCGCGACGGCGTCGTGCGCCCCTCCGGGCACTTCCGCCGCGGCGAGCCGGGCGACGCCCCGTTCAGCAAGAACCGACCGTTCTACAATCGCTAGGGCTGTGCGGCGCTTCACCGTTAAGGTGCAGCTGCCCGACGGCACGGTCCATACCTTCGAGGCGGGCAGCGACGTGTATATCCTCGATGCTGCCCGCCTCGCCGGCACCGAGCTTCCGAGTCTGTGCGAGCGAGGCTGGTGCCTCACGTGCGCGGTGCGCGTGCTCGAGGGCGAGGTGGATCAGTCCGACTCGCTGCGATA
Organism: Chloroflexota bacterium; assembly: GCA_902810765.1. Classification (GTDB taxonomy): domain Bacteria; phylum Chloroflexota; class Chloroflexia; order Thermobaculales; family Thermobaculaceae; genus CADDYR01. The sequence continues at coordinate 8,411 of CADDYR010000032.1, read as the reverse complement.
CTACCCGGAGGATCGGGAAGCCGGCTTCGCGCTCATCTGCACCGGCAAGGCGCGGTCCGACCTGTGCCTACTCGCCGGACAGACCGCGGCGATGCGCGAGAACCGCGACAGGCACGGCCTGCCCGCCCCCAGGGGCACGTAGGGGCGACGCTTGATGCAGCGGCGACGTACCGCCCTTACCCCTCTCGCGGCACACGACACTCGGCTTGCTTACCGCGGCACTCTTCCGGTAATATCTACGCGCAGACGAATACGGCGATGAGGCTCGCCTCGAACCGCACTCAGGTGCTGATGGCTTCTACACCGGTCCGGCCGGTGTAGAAGCTTTTTTGTTGCACGAAACACCCGGCCGAAGAACGCTCGAGACCCCAGGGAGAATCTGCCTTGCACACGAGCAGCCAGCGACGTAGTTCCGGGCCACCGTGCGCGCCCACGGAGGTGGGCGAGGAGTGACGCTGCCACCGGTAGTGCTTCAGGTCCTGCAGGTGCTGACGGTCCTGCTGTTCTCCCCCCTGGTGAGCGGGGCGATCTCGAGAGCCGAGGCCGTGCTGCAGGCCCGGCAGGGTCCGAGCGTGCTGCAGCCGTACTACGACATCTGGAAGCTGCTCCACAAGGGGCGCTCGGTGCCCCAGGAGGCTTCCTGGATCTACTTCCTCGCCCCGTACGTCTCGTTCGCGGCCTACATCTCGGTGGTGATGCTCATACCCGTGCTGACCAGCTTCGGGCTGCCCCTCGGCTATATGGGAGATATACTCGGCGGTGCCTTCCTGCTCACGCTCGGAGGCTTCTTCGTGGCGCTCGCCGGGCTCGAGTCCGGCAGCTCCTACACCGGGCTGGGCGCAAGCCGGGCGATGATGGTCGCGGTCCTCTCCGAGCCCACCCTGATGTTCGTGTTCTTCACCGTTGCCCTCATCAGCAGGACCGATCTTCCGTACGCGATGGGGGCGACGCTCAGAGAGTCCTGGGGATCGGTCTTCTCCCCCAGCCACGTGCTCGCGATCGTCGCGTTCTTCCTGATGATCCTCGTGGACACGGGCCGGATCCCGGTAGAGAGCGCCTCTTCCACGCTCGAGTTCGGGATGATAGGCGAGGCAAGGGTCTTCGAGCACTCGGGGCCGGAGATGGCGCTCCTCAAGTGGGGCTCGGCGATGAAGCAGTTCATCCTGTAACGATCCTGCTCAACGTGCTCGTGTTCCCGTGGGGACTGTCCTCCGACGGCCGCCCGCTCACCGTGCTGATCGCCCTCGTCTCCCTGCTGCTCAAGATCGCGGTCGTCGCGGCGGTGGTAGTGGCCATCGAGTCGTCCTTCGCGAAGCTGCGCCTCGGCAAGATCCCGGAGTTCATGGGAGCCGGGTTCATCCTGTCGGTGCTGGCCATAGTCACGTTCTATCTGGGAGGCAGGTGATGCCGGTACTCGTCGCCGCGGGGGGTCTCGCGATAGCGCTCGTGATCCTGATGCAGTTCGGGCTGCTCCGCTCGCGCGCCACCTCCGGCCAGACCTGGCTGTACTCGTTCGAGTCCCTCTTCGTCGCGGCCTTCTCGACGATCGTCGGCCTCGCGACGGGTAACGGCGAGCTGTACGTGCTGGCGGGGGTGACGCTGGTCGCGAAGGTGGCATTGGTGCCCTGGCTGGTGTTTCGGCTCACGAGCGGACTGGAGGAGCGCGTGAAGGACGAGGTGCCTCTCTCACTGGGCGTGCCCTCCTCGCTGATCTCCGCGCTGCTGCTCACAGGCATCGCCTTCGCCGCCGCCGTGAGGCTACCCCTCGCAGGTCCCCTCCTGCCCAGCAGCGGGTTCGCGATGGGCCTCGCGGTCGTGCTGATAGGGTTCCTCTTCACTATCACCCGCCTCAACACGATCTCGCAGCTCCTAGGCATACTCACCGTCGAGAACGGCATCTTCCTGGGCACCGTGGCCATCGCGCCCGGACTGCCGCTGCTGGTCGGGCTGCTCATCCTGTTCGACGTGCTGATGGCCGTGCTCGTGTTCGGCGTGCTAGTGAGGTTCCTGGCGATGCGTCACTCCACGGTCACGACATCCCACCTCAAGGAGCTGGCCGGCTGATGGAACCCCTGATCGCGATGCTCGTCATCCCGCTCGCTCTCGGGCTCGCCTCGTACGCCTCGCCGCGCCCGAGAGCGACCCAGGCGCTGACCCTCGGCGGAGGTCTCGCCGTGCTCGCGCTCTCCGCGCTCCTCGTAGCACAGGGCACCTCCCCCAGATCGAGCATGGGCGGGCTGCTGTACCTCGACTCGCTGAGCGTGGTGCTGCTCGCCGCGGTCGCGATCGTCTACGCCACGAGCTCCGTGTTCGCCATCGGGTACCTGAGGAGCGAGGAGCGCGCGGGGGACTTTCCGAGGTACGTCCGGAGCTTCTACTCGCTGCTGAACTTCTTCGCGTTCACCCTGCTGCTCGTGCCCGCGACGGATAACCTGGGACTGCTCTGGGCTGCCCTGGAGCTGACGACGATCGTGTCCGCGCTCATGGTGGGACTGGAGGGCACAGACTCGGCGCTGGAGGCCGCGTGGAAGTACATCCTCATCGCGTCCGCCGGGCTCGCGCTCGCCCTCCTCGCGGTGGTCCTGCTGTACGCGAGCGGCACGCCCTCTCTCGGGAGCTCCTACCAGCCGAGGTGGACGGCGCTTCTCGGGAACGCGGACAGGCTGCAGCCTCGCACCGTGAGCCTCGCCTTCCTGCTGGCGCTGATAGGCTTCGGGACGAAGGCGGGCCTCGTGCCCATGCACACCTGGCTGCCCGACGCGCACTCGGAGGGTCCTACCCCCGTCTCGGCCCTCCTGTCCGGCGCGCTGCTCGCGGACGCGATGTACGCGGTGCTCAGGTTCAACGCCATCGCCGTGCGCGCCCTGGGGCCGGACTTCTCGAGGACGCTGCTCCTCGTGTTCGGTTTCGCCTCGCTCCTGCTCTCCGCCCTGTTCGTCCTCAGGCAGCACAATTTTAAGCGCCTGCTCGCCTACTCCTCGATCGAGCACATGGGGGTGCTCGCCGTGGGCACCGCGTTCGGCTCGCCCCTCGCCTCCTACGGTGTGGCGCTCCACGTGCTCACCCACGCCGCGACGAAGAGCATGGCATTCTATGGGGCCGGGAGCATCCTACGCAAGCTCAAGACACGCGAGATCGGCAAGGTGAAGGGTCTCCTGCACATCGCCCCCGCTACCGGGCTGCTGTTCCTGGCCGCCGCGCTCGCGCTGTCGGGCCTGCCCCCGTTCGGGGTGTTCCGGAGCGAGTTCCTGATCCTCGCGGGGGGCTCCTCAAGGGCGGGGGGCTGGTTCGTGCCCGCCGCGCTGCTGATCGCGCTCGTGAACCTGGCGTTCCTGGGCGTGTTCCGATACACGAACGGGATGGTGCTCGGAGCGCCCCCCGCGTCCGTACGACGCGGCGAGCCGTCGCGCTGGATGATGGGCGTCGCGCTCGCCGGGGATCAGCGTCCGTGAGGTCCCGTAGACCCTCCGACCGGGAAGAGACCGTGCTTCAGCTCATCGGGCGCTGGGCGCTCGCGAGCGGGATCTGCTTCGTGCTACTGTGGGTTGGAGTGCTCACGGTCTCCTGGTATGCGCACAGGTGGTACTGGCCACCGGCGTCGGCCGTGTTCCTGATGCCCGCGCTGTGCGGGATCGTCGTGGGGAGGGCGATCCTCGCAGGCAGGCTGAGGTAGCCCTCTCCCTGAGATCGCCTCACGACGGCCAGTCGTCGAGGGACAGCACTCGGGAGCGCCGGGATCGAATGCGCGGATGCGCTCGGCGGGCGAGCCCCGATCCACGCGGAACGCCACCGCGCCGTGAGCGCACTCCCGCTCGAACACGCGCTCCGCGTACCCGAGAATCATCCCTGCCTCGGGATCGCCGCTGGACGCGGCCTCCTCGTCCCAGAGCACCACCAGGTCAGATTGATCCGAGAGCACACGTAGCCTGCCCGCAGCCCACCTCCGACACTGAGCGCACAGCTCGACCGTGTCCTACTCACCCTTCTACGTATCTGGTCGTCCTAACCGCCCGGCACGCGCGGGCCCGGCGCACAACATCTGCTCCTCCCGACCTCTCGTGTGCCACGTGGCGCCACCCACCGACGACCTCGATCCCGGGGACACCCCATAGATACAGAAAGGCTTCCACCTCCTCGGATGGTCCCGGTCGGTAGAAGCCATCAGCCGGTTGGCTCGGCACTTCCGGCGAGCTTCATCGCCCTTCTCTGGAGATGGTACTGCGTCCGGCCGCGCTTGTACAGGTTCGCCCGATCGGCAGGAACAATGCCTATCGGCGCAGGGTCGCCAGCAGCCTCTGCGGGTGGATCAACAGGTCCAGCGCGTCCTGGATGCCCACTGTCACCACGTCGGCCGACTCGAGAGCGGAGGCCGCCAGCCCCTCCGGCCCCACGACCGCGATGCCGAGCGAGGCTGTCTCCAGCATCGCCGCGTCGTTCACACCGTTGCCGACCGCCACCACCTCGCCCGCTCCTAAGGCCCGCACGAAATCCGCCTTCTGCTCCGCCTCGTCCTTTCCGGGCTCGAGCCTCGTGGCGGCAATCTCGAGAGTCGCCGCCACGTCCTCGAGACGGCCGTAGGTGTCCGACGAAAGCAGCTGCACGTCGACCGCGTCCCGTAGGACGCCTACCCTCTCGGACACTCCCGGCAGCAGATCACCGTCGAGAGCCAGGGTGCCGTTCACGTCCAGCACCAGGTGCGCCAGCCTGAGGCCCCTGAAGCCCTCTATGTCCAGCTCGATCAAGCTCTCCTCCATCTCTACGTATCGCCCCCGGGCGGGCCCGAAGCGCCACGACTACCTCATTCTAATTCCGGACGGCCGCGCGATGCCCCGCGTGGTATGCTGAATCCGGAAATCTCGGTCTCGGCGATGAAGCTCGCCCGAAGTGCCGGATCGGCCGGCCGATGGCTTCTGCGCTACACCCGAACGGGGGTACGTGGAGGCTTTTTGTTTGCCCCCGCACTCCCCGGGAGTCGAGGAAAGGAGATCGCAGTGGCCGAGCATTCCTCCTTCGCGACGTACATGCGGGACAAGCAGGCCGTCGGAGAGGTGCTGCGCGCGGTGCAGGAGTACTTCGAGCGGCGAAGGCGTGAGATCGCCAGCGAGATGGCCCGCCAACTGCTCGTCCGGCTGGCCGAGGACCGGTTCAACCTGGTCGTGGTGGGACAGTTCAAGCGGGGGCAAGAGCTCGCTCATCAACGCGATCCTCGGGAAGGAGGTGCTGCCCACCTCGATAGTTCCCCTGACCTCGATCATCACCGCCCTGCGCTACGGGAGCGAGGAGCGCTTCCTGCTTCGGCGCGGGGGCGATGACAGACCCTCGTCACTGCCAGTGTCGGCCCTGACCGAGTACGTGACCAAGCGCGGAAACCCGAACAACGAGAATCGCGTGATCTCGACAGAGGTCGAGGTGCCATCGCCCTTCCTCCGGCGGGGCCTGTACGTCGTCGACACGCCCGGAATCGGGTCGTCAAGTCAGGCGAACACGGCCACCACGTACAGCTTCCTGCCCGAGGCAGACGCGGTCGTGTTCGTCACCAGCGTAGAGGCACCCCTGACGGACACGGAGCTGGCCTTCGTCGACGCGATCCGCCAGTACGCCGAGCGCGTGTTCTTCGTCCTCAACAAGGTGGACCTGACCTCCCCATCTGACCAGTTCCTGGATAGCAGCCCCGAGGCCATACGGAGGCCCGATTGAACGGGACCGGCGCTGTCTCGTGCCACTTGAAGAGAGACCTACGATTGCTGTATAGTTTAGTCGAGGCTAAATCTATTTTTGCGGGTCGTAAATGCACGGCGAGGCGGTTGACGACTATCTCAAGGCCATATATCGGCTGACCCAGGAGGGCGAGCGCGTCTCGACCCAGGAGCTCGCGCGCCACCTGGGCGTATCTGCCGCCTCTGCGAGCAGGATGCTCCAGAGGCTGGCCTCGACCAAGCTGGTCGAGCACGAGCTCTACCGCGGGGCAAGGCTCACGCCCGAGGGCGAGAGGGCAGCGCTCGAGGTGATACGCCACCACCGCCTGCTCGAGACCTATCTGCACGACGTGCTCGGGTACGAGTGGGGACAAGGTCCACCCGGAGGCCGAGAGGCTGGAGCACTACATCTCCGAGGAGCTCGAGGCGCGGCTATTCGAGGCCCTCGGCCGCCCCGCGCTCGATCCCCACGGCGAGGCGATCCCGACCGAGGAGGGCACGATGCCCACGTCGCACGCGGTCCACCTCTCGTCGCTCCTGCCCCACCAGAGGGCGAGGATCGGGCAGGTGCCGAGCCGCGACCCCGAGAAGCTCCGGTACCTCGGCGAGGCTCGGATCGTCCCTGGAGCGGAGGTCGAGGTGATAGAAACCTACCCTTACGGTGGCGGCACGCGCGTCAGGCTGCTCGCCGACGGCACGGAGCGGGTGCTGTCCCGCGAGCTCGCGGACGAGATCACGGTGTATCCCCAGGTCGCGGAGGGGAGGTCGTCCGATGGCTGAGGGCGGCGAGACGACCCGCCGGGAGAGGCTCGCCTCGAGGGGACGGGCGGACGACCGAGCCGTGGAGGTGCTGGAGGGCAAGAGCAAGCGTCCCGCGCTCCTCCGGCTGCTGCCCTTCCTCGGTCCCGCGTTCATCGCGAGCGTCGCCTACGTAGATCCAGGCAACTTCGCGACGAACATCCAAGGGGGAGCGAAGTTCGGCTACACCCTCGTGTGGGTCGTCATCGCGAGCAACCTGATGGCGATGCTCATCCAGTCGCTCTCGGCGAAGCTCGGTATAGCCACGGGCAGGAACCTGCCCGAGACGATCCGGGACCACTTCCCCCGCCCGCTCGTGTGGCTGATGTGGGCAATCGCCGAGGTGGTGGCGATGGCGACGGACCTGGCGGAGTTCCTGGGCGCCTCCATAGGGCTGAACCTGCTCTTCGGGCTGCCCCTCCTGCCCGCGGCGTTCATCACCGGGCTCGCGACCTTCCTCATACTCGGCCTGCAGCGCTACGGGTTTCGCGCCCTCGAGGCGGTCATCAGCGTGATCGTCGGCGTGATCGCGCTGTGCTACGTCCTGGAGATGGTCCTCGCCCGGCCGAGCGGAGCGAGCATCGGCCGGGCCATCGTGTCCCCGCACTTCGGCGGTACCGAGGGCGTGCTGCTCGCCACCGGCATCCTCGGGGCGACCGTGATGCCCCACGTGATCTACCTCCACTCCTCGCTCACCCAGAGCCGCATCGTGCCGAGGAGCGCGGAGCAGGCGAGGCGCATCTTCAGGTTCGAGGTCGTGGACGTGGTGATCGCGATGAGCCTCGCGGGGTTCGTCAACCTCGCGATGCTCGTGATGGCCGCGGCGACCTTCCACGCGACCGGCAGGAGCGACGTCGCGAGCATCGAGCAGGCGTACCAGACCCTCGCGCCCCTCCTGGGGGAGGCCGCGAGCGTGGTCTTCGCGGTCTCGCTCTTGTTCTCCGGCCTCTCGTCCTCCACCGTCGGCACAATGAGCGGTCAGGTGGTGATGCAGGGCTTCATCCACCGCCAGGTGCCGATCTGGCTCCGGCGTCTCGTGACGATGCTGCCCGCGCTCGTGGTCATCGGGCTCGGCCTCAACCCCACCCGGAGCCTCGTGATCAGCCAGGTGGTCCTCAGCTTCGGCATCCCGTTCGCGCTCGTGCCGCTCGTTCTGTTCACGCGGAGGCGTGATATCATGGGGGACGTCCTGGTCAACGGTCGCGTCACGACCCTGCTCTCGGCGCTCATCTCGGCTCTGATAATCGCGCTCAACGTCTTCCTCGTGTACGAGGTCCTGACTTCGTGAGCCGCCAGCGGAGGTGATCGGAAGTGTTCCGGAACCTGCTCGTTCCCCTCGACGGCTCGAGGCTCGCCGAATCGGTGCTGCCGTGGACGCTGTGGATCGCGGAGCGGTTCGGCTCGGCGGTAACGCTGCTGCACGTCCTCGAGCGCGGCGCGCCCGAGAGGGTGCACGGCGAGCGGCACCTGGCCGATCCTGAGGAGGCCAAACGCTACCTCGAGGACTTGGCATCGGGCTTTCCGGAGCGAATCGCGGTGTCGGAGCACGTGCACACGGCCGCGGAGGGCGACGTGCCAGCGAGCATCGCCCAGCACGCCGCCGAGCTAGGCGCCGACCTCACCGCGCTCTGCACCCACGGCGCCTCGCTCACGCACGGCCCGCTCCTCGGCACGATCGCGCAGCACGTGCTGCGCCGCGCCGCGAGTCCCGTGCTGCTCCTTCGTCCCGAGATGCCCGCGACTCAGCACCCCGGCATCGAGCGGATCCTCGTGCTGCTCGACGGCTCGAGGGAGGGGGAGGTCGTGCTGCCCTACGTCACGGCGCTGGCCGAGCGCGCCAGCGCCGCGGTGCAGGTGCTCATAGTCGTGCCCACGCTCAGCACCGTCAGGGGCGACCGCGCCGCCGCAGCCCGCGTC
>CADDYR010000031.1 GCA_902810765.1 Chloroflexota bacterium | reverse complement strand
CCCTCGAGGAGGTGGGCAGGCAGATGGGGGTGACGCGGGAGAGGGCGAGGCAGATCGAGAAGGAGGCGCTCACCAGGCTCAGAGCCCTCCCCCTCTCATCCTCCCTCCACGCCTTCCTCTAAACCCCCCGGCCGAAGGGCTACACGCGACTCCGTCCCCGGTGGAGGAGTTATGGCCCGCTAACGTCCGCTCGCGGAGAAGTGCTGGTAGTCGGTCGGACCTCCCCAGTAGCCTCCCCACCTCCAGCCGATCGAGGCGAACGCCTGTACCACCTCGTCGTTCGGATGGATCATCCCCGGCGCGTACTTAGACCTGTCGGCGTAGGCCGCGCCGTTCGGTGGGAGTACCGTGCCGTCCGTGGCGATGTACGGGTTCTCCACGGGGTTGATGTCGATCGCGGTGCCGTAGGAGTGCTCGGACCAGCTCGTCGAGCTGCCCGTCACCAGACGACAGTTGAACGCGGAGGTGTTGTCGGCCTCCATCGAGCGCTCGTCGCTGCCCCCGTAGTAGTCCACCGGCACCATGCGGGCGATCGGGTAGTGGTCGTAGTACAGCTGCTTCATCACGCCGAGCACGGCGTAAGCCCAGTCCTTGTGCACCACCAGCTGCCCCTGGTGCACCTGCCCGTCGAAGCCCCAATAGTCGGTGGTCACCATCCTCAGGTCGGTGTAGCTCACCGGGCAGCCCGGACGCCACGAGTAGCGCACCATGTCGCGCGTGACCTCGGACACCCAGCCGTGGAACTCGGGCGTGCTCTGGGTGGGAGTCGCGGTCGGTGTGTACGTGGGCGTCGGCTCCGCCGCGTTGTAGGGGGTGGGCGTCGGCGTGTCGGTCGCCTCGGACACCGGAGTGTTCGTGGGGGCCTCCGTCGGTGTTGGGGTCGGGGTGTAGGTCGCGGTCGGCACCGGGGTCGGAGTCGAGGTCGGTGTCGCGGTAGGGGTGGGAGTCGGGCGTGGCACGAGCGCCCGGGCCTGTGCCCAGCGCGAACCCTTGCTCAGGTAGACGGCCTGCAGGCGGTAGCGATACCTTGCTCCGGGGACGACGTCGCGATCCACGTAAGCACGCCTGCCCGGCAGGAACCGCATCAGCAGCTGCCAGCGGCCACCCTGCTTCGAGCGCTCGAGCACGAACACGCTCACGGGCCGCGCACCCCTCCTCCAGCTCAGCCGCACGGCCCTAGTCGAGATCGCGCGCGCCGAGAACCGCCGAGGCCTGTCCGGGACGGGAACGGGTGTCGGGGTGGCTGTGGGCGTGGAGGTTGGAACGGCCGTGGGCGTGGATGTGGGCGTGCTCGTCGGCGAGTCGGTCGGTACGGTCGTCGGGACCTTCAGTGCGGCGTGCGTGGCCTTGCCCGCGCCCGCCTGGTGGCCCCCGCAGCCCGAGAGCAACACGGCCAGGGCCACGGCGAGCGCGATCCCTCCGAGTCCACGTCCTGTCGCTGAGTTCTGCATCCGCAACCTCGCTCGCTCTACCACACTGATCAACGCGCGTGTGTCTCGATGTTGCACACACGGCACTATACCAGCCGATCCGAGGAGAGCCAAGGCGATGCAAAACCGACGTTTACGATAGGCGGTTCCCGGGCACGTTGCCCCAGACCTCGACGCGCCTGCCGCAGCGCTCGCCCTGCCACAGGGGTACCGTGCAGGTCCTTCGGAGCAGGTTCTTCCAGATCTGCAGGTTCTCGAACGCATCCTCGTCGCCGCTGAAGAGCGAGAAGACCGAGCGCGAGGCCACGAGCACCATCTTGCGCCTGGCACGGCTGAGCGCGACGGTGAGACGGCGGGGATCGAGCAGGAACTCGCTCGTCGCGAGCAGGTACTCCCGGTCGCTCTCCGTGGCGCTCACGCAGATCGCCGTCCTCTCGCCCCCCTGGAAGCGCTCGACCGTGTCCACCGCGGACTCCACGATCAGGTCCGTCTCGGGATCCCTCACGACCAGCCCCTCGACGCGCAGCTGGTACTCGGCGCGCTGATCCCTGTGGGGCACGACCACGCCGAGCCCGTCCTCGGGATCCAGTCCGTAGGGCGGGCGGGAGAGCGTCTCGAGCACGGGGGCGAGCAGCCCACGCTCGAACTCGTTGCGCGTCTGGCTGCCCTCCTCGGAGTGCACGACGACCACCAGCGGGTGCTCGGGCCTCAGCACCGCGCGCACGAACTCGTCCTCGATCTCGCACTCCTGCAGGACGTCGTGCCGGTCGGAGCGGTAATCTATCCCGTCCCTGACGTAGATCTCGTCTCGGAGGAAGCGGGCGAGGTCGGAGTGCAGCCGGAAGCTCCGCTCGAACTTGATCGTCGGTGGGGCGATCTCGGCGACCGACTCGTACAGCGACGCGTAGGATCGGTACTCCTGGAAGGTCCTGCGGGGCTCGCCAATCCAGTCGTGCTGCACGATGGGGGGCATCTGCCTGGGGTCGCCCACGACGATGAGCTGGCCGTCGGGCGTGAGCGGCAGCGCGGCCATCACTGCCTCGGGCAGGTTCATCTGCGAGGTCTCGTCGAGCACCAGGCAATCGCAGAAGTAGTTCCCGAACAGCCTGCGGCGGCTGTCCTTGACGATGCCGTATACCGAGCCAGGCGTCGCGGCCGCGATGCACCACTGCTCGTCCCTGATCACCCTGCTCGCCCGCGGCGCCCCCCTCGGCCTGTCGCTGTCCCTGTACAGGCAGACGACGGGCGGCCTCGGCTCCTCCCCCTCGCGCGCGCCGATCCGATACAGGGACACGTCCGAGAGCAGGCGCGGGTCGAAGTAGCGCTCGAACAGGCTGGGATCGCGCTCCCGGAGCTGTCCGAGCATCGAGCCAACCTTCACCGCCTGATCCAGGAGCACGTTCGTCGCCGCGTGGGTCTTGCACGACAGCATCACGCGCAGGGGCATCCCCACCGCCATCGCGCCCTGGATGCGCGCGTACACGGCCCAGGCGGTCGTATAGCTCTTGCCGGTGCCGGGCGGTCCTTGGACGAGGAGCGCGGGTGCGTCGCCGTGACAGCCGATGTACTCGTGCTTGCTCGGCTCGAACTCGTGCAGGTGCCCCGCTCGGTGGAACGCCTTCAGCCCCTCGAGGAAGCGCTCCTGCCCCTCGCGGGCGTCCCGCGGCCAGCGCGCGGGCGCGGTCGAGGTCCGCGCGAGCCGGTCGTACAGCGTGTTCCTCCCGCCCTCGAGCAGCCCCTTGACGACCCTCGAGTACCAGTAGGAGTACCAGTCGTTCGGGTCGGGGTCGAGCGTGTACAGCTCGCCGGGCTCGAGCGGCCGGGGATGTCCGGTGAACACGAACGGCGCCATATCCCTCCCGCCCCACGACTCCCGAAGGTCCACCCGCACCCAGGCACGAACGAGCTCGTTCGACTCCCCACGTTCGAGCCGGAACGCGGAGAGCGTGCCGCGGGGCCCGTACAGGAGCTGCTTCGGGGTCGGCTGCTGGCGCCCGCGCTCCTCGGGGGGCAGGCGGGAGTCGAAGGTCCAGCGCGGGTAGATTACGACGCCGTCGCCCTCGTTCAGCGTCTTGAGCGCGAGCGCCTCCTCGAGGCCACAGCCCGTGCCCTCGCTCTCTATCCTGAGCCAGACCGACAGGCCCTCGACGTCCAGAGCCGTCCGCCTCCTCTGCTCGGGCGTGAGCTCGTCCGAGGCGGCCAGGTACTGCTCCCTGAGCCTCGCGCGGCGCAGGTTCTCGCGATTGCGCTCGCGGACCTCGGGCTCCTGGTCCTCCTCCAGGTAGCGCGCGACGAGCGTGTCGCCCGAGAGCATCCGCCGCTCGGGAGACGGCAGCCGCAGCCTCTTCCAGTCCGCGAGCGCGACGTGCCGCTCGATCGTGACGAACTCGTCCATCGCCTGGGCGAGCGAGCCCGACTTCTCGACGAATTGCGCGAGGTCCGGAAGGTGGAACGTCGTCTTCGTCGTCTTTTCGTTGCCGTGGAAGCTGCGGGCGATGTGCTCCATCGCCTCCAGCCTGCGGGCCTCGAAGCTTGTGAGCTCTGGCACGGTGGCCCGCCTGAAGGGGCGGAGCTCGTCGTGCCCTCGGGCGGGCGGCGGGTCCAGCTCGTCCCAGGCCCCGTAGGCGTACTCGAGGGGGATCCGGCTTCCGAACCGGGCGCGGCTGGTGTACCATCGCTCCCCGGCGGGGGTATCCAGCCTGCTGCTCGAGTCGAACAGCCGCGCACGAAACAGCTCGGCGAACCTCCGCGGCGTGTTCCAGTCGAAGCCGAGGTACCTGGCGACCTCCTGGAGGGACTGGCAGAGCATCGGGTAGCTCCTGAGCTCGCGCATCTCCTCGTCCAGGAACGTGACGACAGGCGAGTCGAACGCGGCGATCTGGGTGACGAAGTCGTACAGGGCGGTGGCGCCCAGGATGGTGTTCAGGTGTCGGCCGAGCGCCTCCAGGAGCAGCCTGCGCTCCTCGCTGTCGTAGAAGATGATGTGGATCGGTGCTCTCGGCTCGCCCTGCTCGTCCGGCGCGGCCAGCTCCACGACCGCCCGCATGGTGTCCCGCACCCACCTCAGGATCAGGTCGCGCTCGCTCTCGGGCGTGGTCGGCGGCCCGTCCGTGATGTGCACGATGCTCGCGCGGCGCTCGGGGATCTCCCGGCCTCCCTCGCAGGCGGCCACGAGCGCGCCGAGCATGTACGCCCGCTCGTTCAGGTAGTCGAACTGGGCGTCCACGTACACGCGCACGAGGTTCGGGTTGTGGTTCGGGGCGCAGTAGGGCAGGGAGCCGTAGCCCTTCGAGGGGAGGTAGCCGGGCGCCTCTATCGGGTCTCCCTGCCTGCGCCTGAACTGTCGGGCGCGGCAGATCAGCTCGTCGAGCCTCGGCCCCACCTGCCGGTTCGCGGAGAGCCTGCGGACGAGGGACTCCTTCCCGGGCAGGGTCACGAGCGTGTTCGGGTCGCTGCCGCTCGGCTCCTTCAGCATCGCGAGCTCCCGCGTGGTGCGCACCCCCGAGTTGAGAAGCGCGCTCTTCTCCTGGGCGCTGAGGTGGGGGATGAGCGAGAGGTCGTCGTGCTCCGCGCTCCACTTCATGCAGTGCTCACTGAAGATGCACCCGTCGCACTTGGGGGACAGGTGGTAGCGCACCTCCTCGAAGCGCGACCCGGCGACGCGCTCGGCGACCGAGCCCTGAGAGGTCACGAGGTCGCGGACGCTCGCGACGTACTCCTCCTCGTCCTCGACCATCTCGAGCAGGGCGTCGGGCACCTCGAACAGCGCCGCGGCCCTCTCCCGCTCGAGCCTGCGGCGCACCACCTCCTCCGGGTCGTCCGTCGCGGGCTCCTCGGCCGGGCCCCTGTACAGTATGCCGATCCGCACGTCCTCGAAGGGCATGCCGTGCTGCCGCAGCAGCGCGGACACCATCTCGTGGTAGAACGCGACCTGCAGCCTGTGCTCCACCTTCACCCTGCTCGTGCTCTTCATGTCCGCGATGAGCACGTGCAGGCAGCCACGCTCGTCGCGGTGGAGCCGGAGGACGTCGGGATCGCCGCGCATCCACCAGCCGTCCACGAGCACGTGCAGCCTCGCCTGGAACAGGAAGATCGTCTCGCCTCGCCCGAGGCTCCGCGCCGCGTCCAGGACCTCGGAGTTGTCGTCAGGCCCCGGCTCGCCCACCACGTAGGGGTGGACGAACTTCCTGGTCGGGTGACGCGCGGACACCGAGCTCTCCACCCGTTGCTCGAAACGGGCCCCGGAGCGCGTGAGCAGCGGCGGGATGGACTGGAACCTCACGCCGTAGTCCCGCATGAGGTTCGGGTTGGACGTGTGCTCCATGCGCAGCCTGAGGTAGCGCTCGCACTGCTCCAGCCGGACGTAGGTCGCGACGTCCGTCGGCGATATCTGTCTGAGTGCCGCCGGTCGGGCGGTCTGTGTCATCTCGCCCCCGTTTCCCGTCATCCGAACCTGTGCGCGCGCCTCGTGCGGTGCACGCGGAAGAGCACGCAGTGCACTACCACGCCCTCGTGCACGAGCGCCGAGCCTACGATCCCCCTGCCACGGAGCCTGAGGTCGGTACCCAGTCCCGGCGAGGGGAAGCGCTCGATCTCCGCCCGGTGCGCCGCGCCGAGGAGGCTTCCCGCCCGGCGCGAGTCTATCTGGGGACCCGCCGGAGCCGCGAGGGCGTCGAGCGCCGCCGCCCGCACGAGCTTGCTCCACAGACCGCGCATCGTCCGCGGCGAGTCGAAGCACTCGAGCGCCGCCACCCGGCCTCCTACCGCCGTGATCATCCCGACCGCCCCGTCCGCGTACGGGATGGCTCGCTCGTACTCGTCGAGCTCGTCCCGCCTCTGCTCGTACAGGTCGGCCATCGCGCCGGTGCACGACGAGACGCGCTGCTCGTGCTGGCGCTGCCTGATCTCGGTCCACACCATCCCCTGATCCGCCTCGTGGACCCCGCGACTTCGGAGCGAGCGTCGCACCTGCTCAGCCTTCGCAGCGCGCAGCGCCGGGTATCCGACCGTCCGCGCCGAGAACCTCCGGCTCACGGCGTTCCACCTTCCCGCCTCCACGCAGCTCACGGGCAGCTCCGTCTCGCCCGGTGGCGCGAGCGTCGTGCCGTTCACGATCCTGTTCTGCTTGCCCCCGGCCAGCTCGTCGCCGTCGAGCAGGAGCACGGGCAGCCCGCCGTGGTTGATCACGAGCAGAGAGCTCACCTTCGAGCGCTCGAGCTCGCGGACCTCCACGTAGCCGGATTCCAGCCCATCTTCCAACAACACATACCGCAGGTCTCCCTGCCGCTCGCCGAGCAGCGGGAACACCTGCAGGGAGCCGGTGCCGAGCGCCGGCCCGGTGCGCAGCGCGTCCAGCCTGTCCAGCAGCACCTGGTTCATCATGGTCCTCCTCGAGAGTCTTGATGAACCAGATGTTGTCACCGGGCCGTGACACGTACCCTGTCACCGCGAGGCGGCGGCCAGCTCCCTTCCCGCGTAGGTCCGGGCAAGCCTCAGGCTCTCCTCCCGAAGCCTCTCGCGCAGCTCCGCGGGCTCGAGCACTTCGACGTCCGGTCCCCACGAGCGTATCCACGGGGTTATCTCGACGATCCCCGAGACCCGCCCCCTCCAGACGAGCGACCCGTCCGGCTGATGGTCTATCTGCTGGGAGGGGTGCCACGTGGCCTCGAGCACCTTCCCGACGACCTCCCTGTCGAAGCGGAGGGTGACGCCCACCGGCTCCTCGCGCCACACCGTCCAGCTCGCGCCCAGGTAGTCCTCGGGATCGAACGACTCGGGCACCTCGAAGTGCTCGTCGGTGAGCTCGATGCCGCGTATGCGCTCGACCTTGAACGTCCTCATCGCCTCGGCCTCGGCGTCACGGGCGATGACGTACAGCGAGTGGCTCATCCCCGATGGCTCGAGGAAGTATGGCTCGATGAGGCGCGGCCGGACCCTGCGAGCCTCGGACGAGGGGTACCAGATCCGCGCCCTGCGGCCCTCGGCCCACGATGTGACGAGTATCTCGACCTTTCGGCTGTAGTCGTCGCTCGCGGGCCGGTGGGACATCGCCGCGACGGTCGCCTGCACCTGCCGCCCCAGCGGCCCCGGCAGGATCGCGGCGAGCTTGCTCCAGGCCGACTCGAGGTGCTTGTCGCGCTCGTCGCTGTACCTGTACGCGAGGCGGGAGGACAGGAATAGGAACGTCGCCTCGAACAGAGAGAGCTTGACCGGCGGCAGGAAGTAGGACTTGTCGAGGCCGTACCTCGGCCCCTCCTGCCACAGTGGCACGTTCATCACGTGCTGCATGGCCGCCAGGTCGCGATAGATCGTGCGCTTGGAGACGCCGCACATCCGTGCGAGCTGGTCCGGGGCGAGCCCCGCCGGATGTTGATGCAGCAGGTGCTCTATCTGCAGAAGCCTGGCCGTGCGATCGTACTTGCCCATCCTTTCGACCCCTTCCTTCACCAGAGGCGGCGACCAGAGAGTCGGGCCCATCCGGCCGGGCGTCGCGATGAGCGTGAGCGAGGACGTAGGACCGCGGCGAGCGCGGGGCCGGACGTGGCCTGGATTATACACCCGTTCGCTCACCTCCGCAACAGCCTGCGTTGCACGGGCGCGCCTCGCGATTCCGCGAGCTCGTGCTCCGGACGTGACAACCTACGTGGCACGGCGACGCCCTACGCTCGACTCACGAACCGATCAATCCCGGGCGAACGGCCCGGAAGGAGGCGGCGGGACGATGAGGAGGGCGTAGAGCATCGTGGAGACCATTCGACGTAACGACAGAAGGAGGAGAAGATGCGGAAGGTACTGATGTTCGGAACGATAGGGGTCGTGGCGCTGTGCGTGCTCATCGCGCTGGCGATGGCCGCCACGGGCGGCGGCTCCTCCGGAGGTGACGAGGCGGCGAACAGCTCCCGGTCGCGAGCCCGACCCGAGGCCACCCAGGTCCCGACCCACGAGCGGGGCCGCGTGGCGGCCGCTCCCACAAAGCCCGCGAGCGACGAGGGAGCGCAGTCCGATGAGGGCAACGTCTACGGGCTGAACCAGCCGGCGAAGGCGGGCGACCTGGTGTGGTTGATCCGGAGCGTGCGGGTCAAGCAGAAGCTCACGGACCCGATAATGGGCTCCCTGCCCGCGAACGGCAAGTGGGTGCTGGTGACCGGCGCGGTGATGAACACCGGGAGCGAGGCGAAGCTCGTGAACGACTCGGACGTGCACCTAGTGGACTCGATGGGCCGGGAGTTCGACGCCTCGAACGAGACCTTCATGTACATCCCCGAGAGCAAGAGCCTGTTCCTCAAGCAGGTGAACCCTGGCATCGAGAGGGAATTCGAGATAGCGTTCGAGGTCCCGGAGGACGCTAGGGGGCTGGTGTTCAGGGCCGGGGACCCGGACGACCTGTTCGGCGGCGACGAGGTCAAGATCTCGCTCGGTCGGTAGGCGCGAGGGGAGGCGGGCGCGCCCGCCTCCCCCCGTCACATCAGCAGCAGTGGATCGGTGCGGTTCGCCGCGTCGTGCCACACGAGCAGCTGCGCGACCGGCGCGCCCCTGGGGTTGCGGGTGATCTGGACGAACGAGAACCGCTCGCGCGTGCCGAGCAGGTCGAACGTCTGGGGCACGAGGGGAGTCCAGGTGCCCGTGTTCATGTAGCGCGGCCCGCCCTTGCCGAAGCCCAGCGGGAACTGCTCGGCCTGATGGGTGTGCCCGAAGACGTACAGAGGCACCTCGGCGTGCGCCGAGCTCAGGAGACGATGGATGTTCCGGGCCGCCCGCAGCAGGTAGCCGCCCCGCTGGGTCGCGGGGCGGTGCGACATCTGGTCCCGCCAGATGATGGCCCCCATGGCCGCGAGCGCTGTTGTGATCATCCGAGTGCGCCGCTCGAGGGGAGCGGAGAGCCTGTACAGCACCGCGAGCGCCACCAGGAACGACAGCTCGGGGATCGTGGCGCCGAGCACGAGCGTCTCGAGCTGCCTCAATCGGCTGGCGTTCGCGGGCACGGCCGCGAGCCGGTCTATCCCCTCGAGCACATCCGCCGGCAGCCCGACGACCTGTGCGTAGGGCCGCACGACCTTCTGCCAGTACTCGCGCCTCCTCGCCCGCCGCTCCTCGGGGCCGAGCCTGCTGGTCTTCCGGATGACCCTCAGGAAGAAGCGCAGGTGCGCCCCGAGCGTGCTCACGGCGAGAAACGGGTGCGTCCTCAGGGCCCAGGCCAGGTATCGGGTTGGAGGCTTCACGTTGTCCGCGAAGGGGTCGAGGTCCTCCAGGTAGTCGAACAGGTATAGCACGAAGAACGAGCCGAGGGGCAGCTCGATCTGGTCCGGGGCCTCTGGCAGGAACGGGCGCAGCAGCGTCGTGAACGAGTTGATGCGGTCGTACTGCTGGCCGTGCTCGGCGTACACGACGCCCGGGACGTAGAAGATCCACGGATGGAACCGCACCCTCCCGGCCGTGTCCACGCTGGTGTGCTGCGCGATCAGCGACCTGAAGCGCTCCTGGACCTCCTCCCAGATGAGCTCGATGTCGTGGTTGCCGATGACGACGTCCAAGCTGTGACCCGCGTCGAGGAACCTCCCGAGCGCCTCGAAGAAACCCTGATGCCCGCGGGCGATGACGTCCAGCTTGCGGCACGCCACCTCGGGTGCGGAGAGCTCGGGCTCCGCGGAGGAGTCGTACTCCACCTGGAGGAAGTCCACCACGTCCCCGAGGATGACTAGCCTCCACGACCTGCCCTCGGAGCTCGCGCGCTGCGTGAGATGGTCGAGGAAGCGGCCGAACGCGGCGTCGTAGAAGAAATCCTCGTTGCGGTCGAACGTCCCGGTGTCGGGATCGTAGCCCGCGGCCATGTGCAGGTCGCTGAGGATCACGATGTCGCGGCCGTCGTCGGGCAAGACTCAAACCCTCCCTTCCCCTCGTTCCAGTCCGCGCGGTCACGGTGCCGGATGGCTCGCGCGGGGTGTAACCATTATACGCCCGGTGCCTGCCTGACACAGGGACCACCGGGGGGTGGTGGAGCGAGAGGTCACCCACGAGGCTTATAGCGGCCCGCGACGTTCCCGCAGGCGATGTTCAGGCGGTTCCAGCAGTTGATCGTGTTGATCGCCATCAGGAGCGCGACGTACTTCCCCTCGTCGAAGTATCGCCTCACGCGCTCGTACAGGTCATTCGGCACGCCTCGCTCCGAGATGAGCGTGACGGCCTCCGTGAGCTCGAGCGCCGCGCGCTCCTCATCTGTATACCACGGCGCCTCCCGCCAGGCGTCGAGCAGGTAGATGCGCTCCTCGGTCTCTCCCGCCGCACGGGCGTCCTTCGTGTGCATGTCCAGTCAGTACCCGCAGCGGTTGATCTGGGACGAGCGTATCTCGATCAGGGCCACGAGCTTCGGGTCGAGGCCGGAGCTGTGCAGGTACTGCTGCAGCTGGGCCATCGCGCGCATCGCCTCTGGGTTCGCTCGTCGCGGCTCGAGTCTGGGTTCCACTTGTTTCGGTCCTCCCTCGGTGGTCGTTACACCGCGGGGCGCTGCATCGAGCGTGCCGCTGCCCGACCGCGGGCTCGGCGATCAGCGCTGCTTGCCCTCGGCAACCTTCTGCGACGACTCGAGGGCGGCGGCCACGTCGGGCTCGTACGTCCGCAGCGCGATCAGGAGCACCACGCCCGCGATGAACACGCTCGGAAGGGCTATCAGGAAGGCGGCGCGCAGTCCCTCGACCCCGCCCCCGAGGAGGTGCTGGGCGAGGAACCCCGTGGCCAGCGGGGCGCTCCCCTCGGCCACGGTCCTGAACACGCGCCGGATGGACTCGGCCCTGCCTCTCAGGCGGGGTATGACCACGTCTATCCGCACGGCATCGAGAGTGGGGATGGAGCCCGCCAGGCAGAAGGCGCCGAGGGTGAAGAGCACGACGGCCAGAAATATCGAGTGCGTGAGGAACGCGGGGAAGAAGATGATCGGCGCCACGAGGTAGCCGGCGGCCCCGAGCAGCACCCGGCTGCGCGGATGCCCCCGCACGAGCATCCTGTCCGCGAACCGGCCCAGGAGCAGCACGCCCAGCAGCGCCCCGATGCCGAGCACCAGGATCGCTATGTTCGCCTCGGACTGCGAGATCTTGTACCACTGCGTCGCGAACACGACGGCGAACGCGCTGATCGCCGCCAGGAAGTAGTCTCCGAAGGAGCGTGTGACCAGGACGATCAGGTCGGTGCGCACCCGGACGACGTAGCGCGTCGCCTCCCACATGCTCATCTGCTCCGGGGGCTTCGTCACGATGGCCAGCGGGTTCGGCTTGACTCCGGCCTCCCGCACCGCCTTCTGCACGTCGCTCTCCTGCCCCTTCTCCTCTCCGGGCCCGGTGCCCTTAGTGCGCTGGGGCTCCCCCACCCTCCAGAACGCGAGCGCGAGGAACGCGCCCCAGACCGCGAGCAGCCAGAAGGCGAACCTCCACGAGACGAAGGCGGTAATGATCACGGGTAGCAAAAAGCCCAGCCCGGTGCCGATCAGCTGCCCGACGTCCACCGAGCCCATCGCCTTGGCCCGCTCCCCAGCAGGGGTGATATCGCCCACGAGGGAGGGCACGGTTGGTCCGGAGGTAGCGGCGACGACCCCCAGGAACAGGCGGGAGACGAACAGCATCGCGAAGGAGACGCTTGCGCCCACGAGCGCGACCGCGATGGTCCACAGCACGAGCCCGATCGCGATCACCATCGTGCGGCTCACCCGGTCGGTGAGCATCCCGATGGGGATGGTCGCGCCAGCGCCGACGAGCACGAAGGCGGCGGAGAGCAGGCCGAACTGGAAGTTGTCTATGCTGAAGGTGTGCTTGATCGTGGGGCCCAGGGCTCCCACGAGCGTGCGGTCCGCGAAGTCGAGCACGAACAGCAGTAGCATCAGCGTGAGCAGCCGCTGCCGATGGCTGCCGAAGAATCGTTCGTAGATCGCGCGGGCGCGGCGCCCGAGGCCGCCTTCAGGGCCCATGGCTCCCTCCACGTCGCTACGCCTAGCACGATGCGTGCTAGCGCTCGGGCAGCCCCGGGCAGGAGCGTGGAGGGCCCTCGTGGCTACTCGGAGGACCTCCCGCGCAGCAGCCGCTCCGCCTCTCCGCGGCGCAGGAGCCCTATCAGGCGGCCCTCGGGATCGGTCACGAGGATGTGCTCCACCTCCGCCTCCCTCATCCGCTTTGTAAGGTCGGCAAGGGGCTCGCTCGCCCTCACCGTCGTCGGCCCCGGCTCCATGATCTCCTCGACCGCGACACTGAGACCCGCCCTCAGACGATCGCGCCGGACCAGCCCCAGCACGACACCCTCGTCGTTGACCGCGACGCAGGCTACGTCCTCGTCGTCGTGAGGGCTAATGCCCGCAGCAGGGCTCTGTCGGAAGTGGCAGGCGGGGACCTCACGTGCCGCGTCTCCCGCGAGCGGGACGGACGCGGCCTCCCCCTCCCGCGGCAGCCCGGCGGCGAACCAGTCCGTCTTGCCCGGCACGTAGTCGTACACCCGCTCGAACCCCAGACTCTCGAGCCGCCACGCGGCCCGCGCGCTCATGTCTCACAGGTAGTCGTTGCAGTAGACGATCACCGGATGGTGCCGGTCGAGCGCGCTTCCAGCTCTCGCGTCTATCTCCTTCAGCGGGAGGCTCACGGCCCCGGCGATGTGCAGCTGCTCATACTGCCTGCGCGGCAGCACCTCCACCAGCTGCGCACCCTCCTCTGAGAGCAGTCGCCTCACCTCGTCCCGCTCGATTCGTCCCGGCATCGGAATCCCCTTACTTGAAGACCCACACGAACAGCCCGAGCACCAGTCCGTACACGATGTGCAGCATCAGCCACGGCATCGGCGGCATCTTCCTAGCCATCAGCCTGTTCCCTCGCGGCAGCACCAGGTACTGCATGACCAGCCACACGAGGATACCGTACACCCCGCCCAGGACGAAGATCACCCAGAAGCGCGACCAGCCGAGCCACGCGACTATGAAGCCGTAGATCACGCCGAGCGCGATGGAAGTGGCGAGGTGGATCATCATCCCGAGCACGATGGTGCTCATCCCGCCGGTCATCGCTCCCTCACCCTCGATCGTCGCGGCCATCAGCCTCATCGGGCTGGTCGCGCTCTTGCCCATCATCGGCATCAGCATCGTCGCGAGCATCGCCATCACGAGCCCACCGATGACTCCGCCTATGATCCCTGCCACCCAAAGCGCCATACCCGCACCCCCCTGTACGCGCAACAATGCGACCCCCCTACGATTCGAGGCTAGCAACTCGCCAGGGGATAGTCTGTGATCTGGGTCACATTCGTGGTCGGCGAGGGAGGCTACTCGTCGAGCAGGCTGCGGAGGCGCGCCCGGTCGAGCACCTCGAGATGCCTGCGGCCGAGCCGCACGAGGCCCTGCTCCCGCATATCGCTCAGCGCCTTCGTAACGGTCTCGCGATGGGCGCCCACCATGTCGGCGAGCTCCTCGTGGGTGAGGTCCGCGGTCACGCCGTCGCGGCTCATACGCAGCAGCACCGAGGCGATGCGCGTGGGCACGTCCCGGTACGCGAGCTCCTCGAGCCGTGCCTCGCTCTCGGCGAGCCTGCTGCCGATAGCCTCGAGCATACGCAGTCCCACGCGCGGCTTGGCGAGCACGAGCCGCTCGACGTCGCGGTGACTCATCACGCACAGCACCGAGTCCTCGACCGCCTCGGCATAGGCGTTGCGCATCCGCTCTCCGAGCAGGGGCAGCTCCCCGAAGAAAGTGCCAGGCTCCAGGACGGCGAGCTCTAGCCTCCGGCCGCCGGGGGAGGCGCGCCACAGACGTACCCGTCCCTCCTTGAGCAGGTAGAGCACCTCCGCGCCCTGTTCCTGGCGGTAGATCGTGCGGCCCTGCTCGACCGTGACCATCCGCGTGACGCGCTCGATCTCCCCAAGCTCCTGATCGGAGAGATCCTGAAAGATCTCGATCTTGCGCAGGAACTGCCGCTTGTAGGGCAGGTGCTCCTCGAGCTCGCACCCCGGGCTGCGCCTCTGATTTCGAAGCCTTCTGATGGCCATGGTCACCTCACTCCGAGGAACGGTGGCACACACTCACCAATTACAACACCGCTGAGCGGCGACGTACTTCCGGTGGTGAGGAAGGCAACCTCAGGCGGGAGCGGCCGCGAGCGTATCCGAGAGCTTCCTTTCCACCTGGCTGGGCAGTGCGCCGGCCTCGAGCGCCGACAGGTCCGCCCGGCGTGCCCCGTGGAAGCGCACGAAGCCTGCCAGCCCTTGCGCGAGGGCGGACGCGAACTCCGGGTCCTCTCCGAGCGCGGGATCCTCCAGCCAGAACCCCTTGATCGCGAGCGTTCCGGCCTTGCGGTCGAGCTTGGGGTCGAGGCGGCCGACGAGGCGATCTTCGTACAGGATTGGCAGGGTGTAGTAGCCCCACCTGCGGAGCTCGGCGGGCTTGTAAACCTCCCACACGTACTCGAAGTCGAAGATGTCCCGCGTGCGCTGCCGGGCGAGCAGGTTGTCCAGCGGCGCGAGCAGGTTCACCTCCTCGCGCGTGGTCGTGTCGAGAGCCCGCCACTCCTCGGGCACACCGCCGTCCTCGAGGACGTCGAGGATCGGCAGGTCCTCCGCGGGAAGGTAGTAGTGCACCCTCTGCCCCTCGATCCTGACCTCCCTGGCCTCGCCCGCCGCGATCATGCCCTCGAGGATCTCCTTGAGCTCGGCCTTGCCCGGCCGCCGGCATATCATATGAGAAAAGCTGGATGCCCACGCGCTCGCGGTGTGCAGCCCGAGATCCGAGATCGCCTTGCGGGCGAAGTAGCGCTCGGCCTCCTCCTCGCCGGCCTCGTGGCGAGCGTGGGGCGGGGCGACCTCGTCCCGGAAGTAGTAGGCCCGCTGGAAGCTGCGCCTACTGTGGGTCATCAGCTCGCCCGTGATCCAGAGGTTGTACAGCGCGAGCCCCGTGTCCTTGCGAGCGCGGTAGCTCTCGACCCTCGCGTTGCCGTCGAAGTCACGGTTTCCCAGCGGGCCTCGCGCCCGCAGCTCCGCGAGGACGGACTCCACGAGCGGCCCGTGCTGCGCGAAGAAGTCGGCGTACCTGGCCTGCTCGCGCCGCCGCCTCATGTGGAGCCGCCAATAGGGCAGCTCCTCCATCGGATATACGAAGAGGATGCCGCCGTAGTCGAAGAACTCGCGGTCCTCGTAGAGCAGAGACTCGAGATGCTGAGGCTCGTACCCCGCGACCCGGCTCCAGAGCATCAGATCGTGGCTGCGCGCGACGGCGGTGAGCGGGTCCATCTGCACACAGCCGACTTGGCGGATCGCGCGTGCGGCGCCCTCCTTCCCCGCCCACCTGCGGCCGGGCCACAGTCCCTGCCTTCCGAGCAGATATCGGCGCGCGACCGTCTTCGATATAGTCCTGTTCAAGCCAAGCTCCCCGTATCGTGCGGACCCTCCAACTGTACGGGCTCGCGAGTCCGCATTCAAGCCGGGGTGCGACTATTGGGTCACGGTGCCGAGGACGGTTGGGCCGGGGGTGAGGGGCTCCTCACGCCAGGAGAGGGCGCCGAGGACGGCCGACTCCCAGTCGTAAGGGTCCGACCTCAGGTTCGTGTGCAGCACGGCGAGCACGTCGCCCTCTCTCACCTCCGAGCCCACCTTCGCCCTGAGCTCGACGCCCGCGCCGAGGTCTATCTCGTCCTCCTTCCGGGCGCGGCCTGCGCCGAGCACCTGCGCGAGGTGACCGATGGCTCGCGCCCTGACCCCGCAGATCACGCCCGACCTCGGCGCCCTCACCTCGATCCTCCGACCCGCGGCCGGCAGGCGGCTCGGATCCTCGACCGCGCGCACGTCGCCGCCCTGCCTCTCGATCCAGCGCACGAAGCACGGCCACGCCCCTCCGCTTGCGAGCCTCTCGCGCACCTCGTCCCGAAGCTCATCCGGGGCGCGATGGTCCCTGGCCGAGAGCAGCTGCGTCGCGAGCGCGACGCACACCTCCGCGAGGTCCTCCGGACCGTGCCCCTGGAGAGCCGCTATGGCCTCCCGCACCTCGAGCGCGTTGCCGACGGCGCATCCCAACGGCTGCTCCATCGCGGTGAGCACCGCGGAGGTGGGCCTGCCGAACTCCGACCCGATCGCGAGGGCCGTCTTCGCGAACTCGTGGGCGTCCCGCTCGGAGCAGAAGAACGCCCCGTCGCCCACCTTCACGTCGAGCACGAGCGCGTCGTTCTCGATCGCGAGCTTCTTGCTCATGATCGAGGCGACGATGAGCGGTAGCGAGTCCACCGTCGCGGTCACGTCCCTCAGCGCGTACATTTCGTGATCCGCGGGGTCGACGCTCTCGCTCGACGCCGCGACCGCCACCCCCACCTCGTCGGCGACCTCCTCGAGCTCTCGGATTGAGAGGTCGGTGCGGAAGCCGGGGATGGACTCGAGCTTGTCGAGCGTGCCTCCGGTGTGCCCCAGCCCGCGGCCGGAGAGCTTCGGCACGGCCAGGCCGAAGGACGCGAGCAGCGGCGCGAGCACGAGCGTCGTCTTGTCCCCGACCCCTCCCGTGCTGTGCTTGTCCGCTTTGAATCTGTGGATGCGCGTCAGCGTCACGCGCTCCCCCGACTCGATCATCGCGCGCGTGAGGTCGGCGGTCTCCCGCTGCGTCATGCCCCGGCAGCACACGGCCATCAGGAAGGCGGACATCTGGTAGTCGGGCACGTCACCGCGCACGAAGCCGTCCACGAGGAAGCGGATCTCCTCCGTAGACATCTCCTCCCCGTCGCGCTTGCGTGCGATCAGATCCACCGCGCGCATCTCTCACATCCCTCCCCTCTCGAAGTCCTCGAGTATGGCGACGCTCCTGCTGCACCCGAGCCTGCTGGCGCCGGCCTCGAGCATCGCCCGAGCGTCCTCCCAAGTGCGTATGCCACCGGACGCCTTGACCCCGGCCGAGTCCCCGACGGTGGCGCGCAGGAGCCGCACGTCCTCGACCGTTGCGCCGCCCGAGCCGAACCCGGTCGAGGTCTTCACGAAGTCGGCACCCGCGGCGACCGCGAGCAGCGCGCCCCGGACCTTCTCCTCGTCCGTGAGCAGGCAGGTCTCGAGGATCACCTTCAGCACGGCATTCGGTGCTGCCTCCCTCACCGCGCGGACGTCCTCCAGCACGGCGAGGTGGTCGCCCGCCCTGAGCGGGCCGACGGGCAGCACCATGTCGAGCTCGGTCGCGCCGTCCCTCAGCGCCTGGTGCGCCTCGCACACCTTCGCCTCGGTGCTCGACGCCCCGAACGGGAAGCCGATGACCGCCGCGATGCCCGGCCCCGCGCCCCTCAGGAGCTCACGGGCGAGCGGCACGAAGCGCGAGTTCACGCAGGCCGTCGCGAAGCCGTACTCCCTCGCCTCCCTGCACAGCTCCGCGACCTCGTCTGGCTTCGCCTCCGGCCTGAGGAGCGTGTGGTCTATCAGCGCCGCGAGCTTCGAGGGGGACACCGGCACGATCGGGCTGTACTCCGTCTCGCCGATATCCGGCAGCTGCGCCCGGCCGTCCAGCTCGCGCGCCAGCAGCTCGCGCTGTTGCTCTATCAGCTCGTTCACTCGCTCTCACCTGCCTTCCCGCGTGGCCGCCGGGACCTGCTCCGGGGCCGGTGACGGCTGCGCGGGCAGCGCCAGCATCAGGTACAGGATCGCCGCGACGACCGCGCCGACGACGGGCAGCGGGAGCACGTCGTAGAAGAAGCCCGGCAGGAACCTGTCGCCCCAGACGCTGATGCCGAACCCGACGAGGAAGGAGACGATGCCAGGCCAGAAGAACCACCCCAGGAACGCCCGCGGCCTCCGGTAGAACGCCTCCGGGGGCGTGCGCTTCTTCTGCACCCACAGCCAGTCCGCGAGCATTATGAACGTGAACGGGAAGATCACGTCGCCGACGCCGTTCAGGAAGCCCTGCACCCGGTCGAGAATGCCCCACACGGCGAGCAGCGCCGCGAGCGCGCCGAGCAGCACGGTCGCGATCGGCTGCTCCCAGAGGCTCGGCTTGCGCAGCGTGTTCAGCGCTACGAGCAGGTCCACCGTGGAGGGGTACAGGTTCATCGCGTTCGTGTGGATGATCGCGAGTGCCACCCCTATGGCCGCCACGAACCCCCAGCCGTGGATCTTCGGTCCCAGCAGCGCGACGTTCCACGTGCCGATGCCCTCCTTCGAGTACATCCCCACGATGCCCATCAGCAGCACCGCGAGCATGATCCCAATGGACGGGGCGAGGAAGAAGGCGCCGTCGCGTGCTCGGCCCGTCCTCGATGATGGCGTGGCGAAGCGCGAGACGGTCGAGATCTTGTACGTCCAGGCGAGGATCGAGAAGCTCAGGATGGTCGTGAGCGCTATGCCCCAGTTCGTCGCGCCCCTTGCGTGCGGATAGGGCAGGTGGTAGTTGAGGAACAGGTAGGCGGCGAGGGCGCCGTAGCAGACGACGAACGCCAGAGAGGTGTACCTGTAGAAATACTCGAGCCACTTCATCCCGAAGAGCACGAGCAGTATCTGGATGCCTCCGATGATCCATATCCAGAAATTTGTGTTGACGGGCGCGAGTCCGTTCATTATCTGCGCGCCCACGGCGGTGTTCAGGCCGAACCAGCCGGCGTTGACGAGCGTGAAGAGGAGCGAGAGCAGGAACGCCCCGAAGTGGCCGTAGGGCCTGCGGGCGACGATAAGCGCCGTGAGCGGTATCTCGCGCCCCATCTCCGAGAACAGCCCGGCGGGGATGAAGCCGATGAGCCACGCGATCACGATCGCTGCGATCAGGTTGGTCAGCCCTATCTGGTACAGGATCGAGGCGATGAGTGGGGTCGTGGCCGAGGCGGAGGCCATCGCCCACACGATGAACAGCCGCCAGGGATTCATCCGGCGCTGCTCCTCGGGCACCGGGGCGACCCCCACCGTCTCGATCTCCCCGAAGACCCGCCTCCACCAGGGGTTGTTCGACATAGACTTGCCTCCCGAAGCGGCAGGTGCCGCGAGTCATCCGCGCTTCCGCATCGCACACGCCCTGCCAGGGAGAGGCTTGACCCCAGTGCTCGAAGTGAAGGATACTCGCACCCGGCGAGCGTCACGCATCACGGAAGGAGTCCGATCGGTTGAGCGCGCACGGAGGGCCACTCAGGATAGGCTTCATTGGCAGCGGTTTCATCGCACACTTCCACCTCGACGCGTTCGAGAAGGTGCGCAACGCGGAGATCGTGGGAGTGTACAGCCCCAGCCCCGAGCACCGCGCCGCGTTCGCCCGAGAGGTGAGCGAGCGAGAGCTGGGGCCCTGCGAGCCGTACGACTCGGTCGAGTCGCTGGTGGAGTCCGAGAGGATAGACGCGGTCTGGATCATGGGACCGAACGACACGCGCCTGGATCACATGCGCGCGATCCACCGGGCGGTGAGGGCGGGGCGCGCGGCCCTGCGCGGCGTGGCGTGCGAGAAGCCCCTGGCGCGCACGCTTGCCGAGGCCCGCGAGATGCTGCGGCTTGCCGAGGACGCGGGGCTGAACCACGGCTACCTCGAGGACCAGATCTTCTCCGTGGCCGTCGAGCGCGGCAGGGAAATCATCTGGCGGCGGGCCGTGCCGGCGGCTGGAAGGCCGTACCTCGCCCGCACCTCGGAGGAGCACAGCGGCCCGCACTCGCCCTGGTTCTGGGTCGGGGAGAAGCAGGGCGGCGGGGTGCTGCTCGACATGATGTGCCACAGCGTCGAGGCGGGCAGGTACCTGCTCTCGGACCCGGCGAAGGGCAAGGACAGCCTTCGGCCCGTGAGCGCGAACGCCACCGTCGCCAGCCTCAAGTGGACGCAGCCCGAGTACGCCGAGCGCCTGAGGCAGAGGATGGGGCCGGAGGTGGACTACACGGCCCGGCCCTCGGAGGACTTCGCGCGGGGCACTCTCGCCTTCGTGGACGACGAGGGCCGGAGGCTGATGGTCGAGTGCTCGACCTCCTGGGCCTACGTGGGGCCGGGGCTGCGGCTGCGGCTCGAGCTGCTCGGGCCCGAGTACGCGATGGAGTTCAACAGCCTGGACAGCGGGCTCAGCATCTTCCTCTCCCGGGAGGTTAGGGGGAGCGAGGGCGAGGACCTGGTCGAGAAGCAGAACGCCGAGCAGGGGCTGATGCCCGTGCTGCCCGACGAGGCCACGATCTACGGCTACGTCTCGGAGGACCGGCACATGGTCGAGTGCTTCCGCAAGGGCGAGACGCCCGCGGAGACCTTCCGGGACGGTGTGGCGGTGACGGAGATGCTGATGGCGCTGTACCGCTCGGCGGAGCTCGGAAGGACGGTCGAGCTGCCGGACGAGTCGCTCGAGACCTACGTGCCCCCCGTCGCCCGGGGCGAGTACCGGGGATAGGAGGGGCGAGTGGCGACGGCGAGGACGATTGATCTATTGAGGCAGGCTCGGGTCGGAGGCTACGGGGTGGGGGCGTTCAACGTCATCGGTCTGGAGCACGCCCAGGCGATAGTCCGGGCCGCGGAGGAGGAGAGGGCGCCCGTCGTACTCCAGCTATCACAGAACTCGGTCGCGTACAACCTCGGCGACGTCGGGCCGATAGGGCTCGCGATGCGCGCCCTGGCCGAGGCGGCGTCCGTGCCCGCGGCGCTCCACCTCGACCACGTGACGACCCGCGAGCTGTGCGAGCGGGCGCTGGACACGGGGTTCAGCTCCGTGATGTTCGACGCTTCCGCCCGCGACTACGCCGAGAACGTGAGCGCCACGCGAGAGATGGCGGCCTGGCTGCACGAGCGGGGAGCGAGCCTCGAGGCGGAGTTGGGGGTAGTGGGGGGCAAGGAGGGCCTCGAGACGACCGAGGAAGGCAAGACCGACCCCGAGCAGGCCGGGCGCTACGTCCAGGACACGGGCGCGGACTCCCTCGCGGTCGCCATTGGCACGACGCACTACATGGTCGAGCAGAGCGCCCGGATAGACCTGGAGCTGATCTCGCGCATCCGCGAGCAGGTGGGCGTGCCGCTGGTGCTCCACGGCTCATCAGGAGTGCCCGACGAGGACCTGCGCGAGGCGGTGAGGCGCGGGATCGCGAAGGTGAACATCGCGACCCAGCTCAACAAGGCGTTCACCCGTGCGGTGCGCGAGCACCTGGCGCGCGACCCCTCGGTCGTGGACCCCCGCCCGTACCTCACGGAGGCCCGGGACGCCTTGATCCGGACCGTGCGGGAGAGGATCCGCGTGCTCGGCAGCGCGGGAGCGGTAGGCTAGGCATCGTCTGGCGAAGCAATGTGTGCAATTCTTCCGGAGAGGGCAGCTGTCCATCCAGCAGTCCCTGTGCTTCTGCCCATTGGCGATACCTCGTGACTGTGCGTCGGTTGTATCCCATCACCTTCGAGATGGCTCTATCGCTCTGGCCCATCCGTATCAGGCGCACCAACTCGTGTACGTTCATAGCCTTGATTCTCCCGTATGCCATTGGATACTCTCCTTGACTGCGTACTTATGGAGAGTATGCCGATACCTGGGGACGTTACCTACCTGTCTCGTAGTGGTGCATCTTCGCCGACTATCCCCGGTGTATTGTCGGCCGTCAATTGACAGTGGTAGGGATCGTACCCCAGACACCCCTCCCCTGCCGTTCACAGAGCATCCGTGAGAGCCAAACACGGTAGCATGGATACATGGGGTATCCTCCGGAGTCGGACAAAACCGCCCCGTATCGGGTCCAGAGCGCATTCGTATCCGTCCTAACTCTGACGGGCACTCCAGCGAGCAGCCCGAGACCTTGCCGGGGATACACGAGACGGCCGAATGGGAATTAGTCAGCTCCAGCTTCCGAGCCAACGTCCCTTACGCAGAGGGGTTAGGGCGCTCCGAAAGAGCTTTGGCTATGGTCTTGTTGTTGACGGCTGGCAAAGCGAGGAGAGCCGTGCCTGCCAGTACGAGCGCGCCGACCCAGAACGGAGTCGTGAGCCCGAAGTTCCGGGCGAGGAGGCCGCCCAGCAGCGCCCCGAGGGCCATACCAACCAGGCCCAGCATCAGGTAGGCGCTACTCACCCGCCCGAGCACCCGCCTGGGCGCTATCGATTGGCGCAAGGAGACCTCGATAACGTTGTAGACGGTGACGTGGAATATGTACAGCGCCAGCATCACCCCCACGAAGTAAGGGTTAGCGCTCAGAGCGATCCCCACGTATGAGGCAGCCCCGAGCAGCAAGGCCCCGAAGATCGTCCACCCTGAGCCCAACCACCGGCTGCACCGTCCCGCGACCGCCGCTCCTGCCAAGCCCCCGATTGAGGAGAAAGCCAGCAGGAGACCGTAACCAGCCGCGTCCAGGCCAAGGACCTCTCGGGCGAAAAGCACAAGTATCGGGAAGGTGAACGCATAGGCGACGCTTGTAGTCCCCAATGTGACGGCCAGGACGCGCAGCAAGCGGTGCTGGAGCAGCCAGCTTATGCCCTCTCCGACCTCGTGTACGAGCGTGGTTCGGAGAGAGTCCTCTGCCCTCTCGGCTTGGAACGTGCCGCGCATGGCCAGCATGAAAGCCGCGGCTGCTGCGAAGGATGCCCCGTTCAGAAAGAAGGGGATCGCGGCTGCCGTTGCGAAGAGCAGGCCGCCCAGAGGCGGTCCAACGAACTCGTCGGCCACCAGTTGCGTTGTGGCGAACCAACTGTTCGCCCGTTCCAGGTGCTTCTTCGGGACCACGTCGGGAAGGAGGGCGGGAGCGGCGGTATCCGCGAGGGTCTGTGCCGCACCCATCAGGAAGAAGATCACGTACAGCAGAGGGATGTTCGCCCATCCGCCCAGCACCACGATCCCCAGGAAGCCGAGCAGTGCGGCCTGGAATATATCGACCAACACTATGGCGAGCCGGCGGTCGAGTCGGTCAGCCAGCGCGCCACTGAACAACGCGAACAACGTGCGGGACAGGGTGTTGGCGACTGTTAGCCCCGCGACCTGGACCGGATCCTTCGTCAGGATGGTAGCGAGCAACGGGGCTGCGACGAACATGATGCCGTCGCCGAGGTTGGAGATAGCGTTCGCCGCCCAGAGCTTCCGGTACTCCGCCCCAAGGGTCATCTTGAGTCACCCGTCCTCTCCGTGATTCCGCCTTGAATCATAGTAAGCCAGTGGTACTGGTCTTAATGAGCCTAGCACTTATGCTTCACACAGTACGCTCTACCGAGTGGGCTCGACTTCGCCCATGTATTGGGGTGGCCTAGTATTCGAGATATCGTGATTGCCTTTACCAGTACGGTCTGATCTTTTGTCCGTGAACCAAGGGAGGCTGTATCCAGCCTAGTTGTATTCACCTGTGTAGGCGAGCCACTACCTTAGTTCAGCATCCCGCAGTCCCTGCCGATTTCCAGGAGCCCCTCGCGTCACAGCCTATTAGGTCGTGTCTGGCGAATCATATTGCTAGCCAGAGCAGCAGCGCAGCGATGACCACTCCCGCCCTGTAGTTTGCTGCCCGCTTGTCGTACCTAGTGGCTACGGCCCGCCACTGCTTGAGTCGGT
>CADDYR010000030.1 GCA_902810765.1 Chloroflexota bacterium | reverse complement strand
CGGGAACGGGATCTGCAGGATGAGCAGTCCGATGTACGCCATTATCGCGACCGTCACCGCGACGGTCATCTGTCCCCGCACGTACCCGCCGAGCCGCAGCTCGATGTCGTCTATCATCTCGTGGACCTCCTCGCGCCGGGGCAGCGGCACGAGGCCCACCCACATGTCCTTGATGCGCTCGCGCTCGAGCAGCCAGTAGAACGCGAACACCAGCACGATCGTGATGCCGGCGATGCCCGCCACGAACCCGAGCGCGACGTGCAGCACCCCCGCAGCGAAGGTGGGCGCCTGGTTCAGGAACTGCGTCAGGTAGTTCTCCAGGTTCGGTATCTGGAACTGCTGCGGCAGATGGAGGTCGCGCTGCACCCCGGCCAGGCGGTTCTGGATCTCGCCCAGCAGCTGCGGCCCGTTCTTCACGAGCTTCTGGAACTCCTGCACGAGCGGCGGGATCACTATGCCGATGATCCCGAGCCCGATGAGGATCAGGCTCACGTACACCACGACGATCGAGGCCGCGAGCGGTAGCCGCCGGTTCAGCTTGAGCACCGCGGGCGAGATCGCGGACGCGAAGATGATCGCGAGGATCAGCAGCACGATCACGCTGATCAGCCTGTAGAAGAGGAACACGCCCAGGAGCGTTGCGAGCACCACGAGCGTCCCGAGAAACACCTGCCTTGGAGTCATCGCCCCCCTCCCGTGCGGACCCCGCGAGAGCGTTCATTCTGCGGCAAATGCACTACGGCTGTCAAGCCCGCGCATTGCCTCACAAAGAATGTTGATGGAGGAGTAGTCGTTGCCTCATAACAGATGTTGCCGAAGGAGGGCAGATGAGAGTGAGGCAAACGAGCAAGCGGGACATAGCAGAGAGGATGCACGAGAGGTACCTGAAGGCCAAGAGTAGGGCCGAGAAGGGCGAGCTATTGGACGAGATGGTGGAGTTGATGGGATGTCACAGGGGGCACGCGCAACGGCTGCTCAGAGGCGGCCCTCCCCGCACAGCCGTCGAGGTCGGCCTCCGTCGTCGTGGGCGGGCCGCCTCGTATGGTCCAAGAGTAACTGCGGCGTTGAAGGTAGCGTCGAAGGCCACGGGCTGGATCTGCGGTAAGAGGTTGGCGGCAGCACTGCCAAGGTTGGTGCCTGCACTGGAGGCGGAGGGGGCAATCGTGCTCGATTCGGAGCTGCGGGCGCAGCTGCTCAGAGTGAGCCCGGCCACGATTGACCGGAGGCTGGCTGAGGCGCGCAGGAAGGCTAAGCCACGAGGGCTGCCCACGACCAAGCCAGGGAGCCTGCTCAAGCAGCAGATTCCGGTCAGGACCTATACGCCCTGGGACCAGGAGCAGCCGGGGTTCCTAGAGATAGACCTGGTGGCACATTGCGGCGAGAGCACCGACGGAACCTACTGCTGTACGCTTGATGCTGTGGACATCGCCACAGGCTGGACTGAGTGTGAGCCGGTGCTCAACAAGGGGCAGCTGGCAGTACACGAGGCATTAGAGCGCATCCAACATAGGTTGCCCTTCCCGCTGTTGGGCATAGACTCCGATAATGACTCTGAGTTCATCAATGCCCACCTCAAGCGCTACTGTGATACAGAGGGGATAACGTTCACTCGCGGACGGGCGTATCACAAGGACGATCAGGCTCACATCGAGCAGAAGAACTACACCGCCGTAAGGCTCCTGGTGGGTTACGGTCGCTATGAGGGACCTGAGGCGGTGGAACAACTACGGCGCATCTATGCCCTCTCGCGATTGCACATCAACGGCTGGCTGCCGGTTATGAAGCTCATCGGCAAGGAGTGCAACGGCTCCAGGGTGACCAAGCACTACGACGAGCCCACCACTCCCTTCGAGCGAGCGCTTGCCTTGAGGGTGATAAGCGCTCAGGCACGATCCGAGTTCGAGACTGAGCTAAGACAGCGAGGTCCGTTGGGTCTGAAGCGCCGGCTGGACGCCGAGATAGACCGGTTGTGGCGACCGCGGGTAGGGGGCACTCCTACGAGTAAAGCAGCAAGCTAGGACAACATTGCAAGATGAGGCAACGAATGCCCTTCGGCAACATTTTCTTTTGAGGCAACACGGGCCCGTCATCTCGGGCTTATGTCGCATGATACCACCGTCCCGCCCGGACATCACGGCCGCAGGCGGTTCACGTCGCGCGGGAACAGCGCGGCCTCGCGCACGTTCTCGACCTCCAGCAGCCGCGCCAGCAGACGCTCGGCGCCGATCGCGAAGCCGCCCTCCGGCGGCATCCCGTACCTGAAAGCCTCGAGATACGCGGCGAAGCCCGACTCATCGTATCCTCTCAGCCTGATCGCCTCGCGCACGTCCTCGTAGCGGTGCAGCCGCTGGCCCCCGGTCACCACCTCCATTCCGCGGAACAGCAGGTCGAAGCTGCGCGTACGGTCCGGGCGCCCGGGCTCGGGCATCGTGTAGAAGGGACGCTCGGCCGTCGGGAATCCGGTGACGAAGACGAGCTCCGAGCCCCGCTCCTCGGCCCACCGGCCGAGCGCACGCTCCTCGGACGGCGCCAGGTCCCGGCCGTCGGGGTGCTCCCCGAGCGAGGCGAGCAGCTCCTGTGCCTCGTCGAAGTCGAGCGTCGGTACCTCGCCGATCTCGGGCACCCGGCCCCCCGCGCGCTCGAGGTCCTCGCCGTGGCGCTCCTCGAGCGCGCTGAACACGTGCCGCAGCACCGCGACGAGCGCCTCCATCACGTCTCGGTGGTCGCGTACGAACCCCATCTCCATGTCGAGGCTCACGTACTCGTTGACGTGGCGCGTGGTGTAGTGCCTCTCCGCGCGGTACGCGTGGCCGATCTCGAACACCCTCTCGAACACCCCGACCGTGATCTGCTTGTAGATCTGTGGGCTCTGTGCGAGGAAGGCGTCGCGGCCGAAGTAGTCCACCCGAAACAGGTTCGCCCCTCCCTCCGTGGCGGAGCCGACGAGCTTCGGGGTGGATATCTGGACGAATCCGTGGGACCGCATCCACTCCGAGTATGCCTCCGTGATCGCCGACGCGATCCGGAACACCGCCTGCCTCTCCGGGTGCCTGAGTCCCACGGCCGCGTGGTCGAGGAAGGTATCGAGGTTCGCCTTCAGCGGCCCCTTGTTGATCTCGAACGGCAGCGGCTCCCTCACGGGCACCAGGACCTCGACCCTGGCATCCCTGACCTCGACGCCCATCCTCGCCCTCGGCTCCTCGACCACCCGGCCCTCGACCCTCACCACCGTCTCGGGCAGGCACCCGTCGAGCGGCGAGGTGTCCTCGAGCACGACCTGCGCGCTGCCCGACCGGTCGCGCAGCAGGAGGAAGGCTATCCCGCCCATCCTCCTCAGGTTGTGCATCCAGCCCTCGAGCCTCACCGGATGTCCGACCCTTCCTCGAAGCTCGCGGGCCAGCGTCCTCTGCATCCTACCCTCCTTGCAACAAAAAAGCCCCGTCCCACTCAAAGGGACGAGGCTGTCGTGTTCCGACCCCGTGGTGCCACCCCGGTTCGCCGCCTCCCGGCGGCCTCTTTGGCTCCCGTAACGAGGGGCACGTCGCGCTTGGCCGGTCGCGGCCGGTTTACGCGAGGCTCCGTAGCGTCCTTCGGCGCGCTCGCCGCGGCGGCACTTCCACCCCTTGCCCGCTCGCTGGTCGCGGCAAGCCCTTGCGCCTACTGCTCTACTTCACAGCCCGATATTCGCCTGGTGCTCAGGATGATACCATCCGGCCCGTGGCGGGTCAATATCCCGACCGAAGCTCCCGCTCGACGACCTCCCTCATCGCGGCGAGGGCCCTCTCCACGAGCTCACGGTTCGAGGGATCGTTCAGCCACCGGCTGACTCCCGACGGATGCGGCAGGGGCAGCCACTGCCTTCCGTTCCGCTCGCGGATCGTCCCGATCACGTTCCTGAGCGGCGCTCTCGTGAGGAAGCGCTCGATCGCCATCGAGCCCACGAGCAGCACGAGCCTGGGATCGAGCAGCTCGAGCTCCCGCTCCAGGAAGGGAGCACACAGCGCTACCTCGGCAGGCGAGGGCTTGCGATCCCCCGACCCGCCCCGCGGAGCCGGGCCGGGGTAGCAGCGCGTGAGCGAGGTCAGGTAGACCTCCCGCTCCTGACGCTCGAGCGGGATGCCGCCTCGCGCGAGCCACTCCCTGAGCAGCCTGCCTCCCGGCCCCGAGAAGTGCCTGCCCGAGCGCATCGAGCGGACGCCCGGCGCCTGGCCGATCACCATCACGCGCGCCGTGGCGCAGCCGCCCGCGATGGGATGTGCCTCCCACAGCAGCCCGGCCCGCTCGCACGCGCGACACGCCAGAACCTGCGAGTGCAGCTCGCGCAGCTCCGCCTGCCGACTGTCCAGCTCTCCGATCACGCTCGAGTATACAGGCAGCCGGGGCGCTGGAGTCGCGAGCCGGGTCGGATATAATGGCTCCGCCCGTAGCGATATCGAAAGGAGCGGGGAGTGACAGATCCCAGAGTTCGGAAGCTCGCGAGCGTGCTCATCAACTACTCACTGGGAATCATGCCCGGAGACAAGCTGGCCATCCGGGGCGATGCGGTGGCGGAGCCCCTCATCCTCGAGTGCTACCGCGAGGCGCTGAGGGCCGGTGCCCACCCCGACGTGTACGTGGGACTCGAGGAGCTCGCGGAGATCAGGCTGAAGGAAGGCACCGAGGAGCAGCTCCGGTACGTCTCGGAGATACAGCTCAAGGCGGTCGAGTACTACGACGCGAACCTCGCCTTCTGGTCGGACCGTAACACGAAGGCGCTGAGCGGCGTGGACCCCAGGCGGATGGCGATCTCTCAGGAGGCCACACGCCCGCTGATGCAGCGCATGCTCGAGCGATCCGCGCGGGGAGAGCTCAGGTGGTGCGGCACCCTCTTCCCCACCAACGCCCACGCCCAGGACGCAGGCATGTCCCTCTCGGAGTACGAGGACTTCGTGTACGGTGCGGGGCTGCTCGACGAGGATGACCCGGCCGCCGCCTGGCAGAAGGTGCGCGAGAGCCAGCAGCACATCGCCGACTACCTCTCGCGGCACGACGAGATCAGGATAGAGGCCCCCGACACCCAGCTCACCTACAGGGTTGGAGGCAGGCACTGGATCAACTGCGCCGGGAACGAGAACTTCCCTGACGGCGAGGTGTTCACCGCTCCCATCGAGGACTCGGTCTCGGGCACCGTCCGCTTCACCTACCCAGCCGTCTACAACGCGAACGAGGTGGAGGACGTCCGGCTCACGTTCCGTGAGGGCAGGGTCGTGGAGGCATCGGCCGGCAAGGGAGAGGGGTTCCTGCTCTCGATGCTGGATCTCGACTCGGGCTCGAGGTACGTGGGGGAGGTGGCGTTCGGGCTCAACTACGGCATCGGGCGCTTCACCCGGAACATCCTGTTCGACGAGAAGCTGGGCGGCACGATGCACATGGCATTGGGCAAGGCGTACCCGGAGAGCGGCGGCACGAACGAGTCTGGCCTGCACTGGGACATGATCTGCGACCTGTCGGAGGGCAGGGTGTACGCCGACAGCGAGCTGTGCTATGAGCACGGACGCTTCAAGGTGTGATACCTACTCCCGGCACTCCGCACTCAGCGCTTCGCGGGGCCGTCAGGCCAGCAGCTTGCGCTTGTTGTCCAGGTAGTCCACGAGCACGTATCGGCCCAGGCGCTCGGGGCTAGCGTAGAAGGCGCGCCCCCGGTTCAGCTTGCTCATCTGCTCGACGAACGCGCTCAAATAAGGGCTGTGATCGAGCATGAACGTGTTGATCGTGATGGACTCGCTCGTGCAGCGCTTCACCTCCGCGAGCGTCGCGGCGTAGGTCTCGTGCAGCGGCGGGTAGTTGAACACCACCCGGCCGCCCTCCAGGTGCGCTGTCGGCTCGCCGTCGGTCACGACGATCACCTGCTTGTTGCCCGAGTGCCTGGCGAGCAGCCTGCGGGCGAGCATCAGCCCGTGCTCGAGGTTCGTGCCGTACTCGTACTCGCTCGAGGTGATCGCGGGCAGGTCGGCGGGCTTCATCTCGCGCGCGACGTACGCGAACCCCACGATGTACAGGTTGTCCTTCGGGAACTGCCCCCGAATGAGGCTGTCCAGGGCCATCGCCACCTTCTTCGCCGAGAAGAACAGCCCTCGCAGCATCATCGAGCGGCTCATGTCTATCATCAGCACCGTCGAGCTCTGTGTGCTGTACTCGGTGCGGTAGACCTCGAAGTCGTCGGCCGCGAGCCTCACGGGCGTGCCGACACCGCCGCGCCTCACCCCGTTCATGATCGTCTGCTTCATGTCGAGCAGGAACGGGTCGCCGAACGCGTACGGCTTCGTCTCCTCAAGGGGGTCGCTGCCCGTGCCGTGCTTGCGGCTCTGGTGCCCCCCGAATCGGTCCTTGTTGAGCCTCCCGAAGATGTCCTGCAGCGCCCTCTGCCCGATGCGCCGGATCGCGCGCGGCGTGAGCTCCCAGCGGTTGCCCTTGCGCTGGATGAGCCCCGCGTCCTCGAGGATCTGCGTCAGGCTCTGCAGCTGCTCGATGTCCCGCGCGGCCTCGGGGCCGAGGAGCGCCCGGGCCTTCTCGACGTCTATCTGGTCGAGGCCCCGGCCGTACATCGCGGACTGCATCTGGTCCTCGAGATCGTCCAGCCCCTGCATCTGCTCCATCAGCTGCATCGCCTGCTGCAGCCCCAGCGGCTGGGAGCCCGAGAAGCTGTACTGGCTGCTGAACTGGTCGCTCGGCATCAGCTGGTCGAGCATCGCGGCCATCTGCGCGAGGTCCCAGCGGAGCGCGTCGTCGCGCAGCAGCTCGTCCATCATCTGCTCCAGCTCGGCGCGCTGCTCGGGCGAGAGGCTGTTCATCAGGCTCTGCATCTGAGCCCGCTGCCTCTGCATCCACTCGATCAGCTCGTCGAGAGAGTTGATGTTCTCGGGAAAGAACCGGCCGTGCTTCTGCTTGAAAGCTTGGAAGTCGGGCTCGATGCCCTGCATCCGCTGGTTGAGCATCTCGTTGAGGTCGCGGACCATCTCGCGTATCGGCGCGAGGTCCTCCGGGCGCGTGCTCTTGATCGCCTGCTGCAGCCCCTGGAACGCGTTCTGCATCGCCTGCTGCTGGAGCATCTGCTGCAGCTCGGCGAACTTCGCCGCCGCGTCCGGGTTCATGAACTCGTAGTCGGACAGCTCGCGGAGCTTTCCGGCCGTGTCGGGCGGCAGGTCGTCCAGGAACTGCTGCTTCTGGGCGGCCACGCGCTCGAGGAGCTTGCGCAGCGCCGGGTTCGACTCGGGCGGTTGTTCGGCCCCAGCCTCCTGTGGCTGTCCGCCCTGCTGCGCCTGCTCGGCCTGGCGCGCCCGCTCGAGCCTCTGCTCGATGCCCTGACGCTCGGTCTGGACGACGTCCTCGAGCCTCTGGCGGATGTCGTCGAGCACCGAGCCCAGGTCGTGGCGCTGCAGCTCCTGCTGCCTGCGCTGGCGCAGCTTCTCCAGGAGCTCCTGCAGCCCCGGGATGCGGTCGTCGAGCGCACCCTCATCTCCCCACCGATAGAGTCTGCGGAGCGCGCTCCACACATCGCCGTCCGAGATCAGCTCGTCGGAGAGCGAGTCCAGGATCTCCTCGGCCGTGAGGTCGTCCAGCTGCTGGGTGTCGTCCCATCTCGAGTACCGGTAACGCATCGGCTACCTCCTGTACGCCGCCCTGCCGTCGAACTCGTCCTTGTTGAGCTTGCGGTTCAGGTGCAGCCCCTCGAGCACGAACTCCACGGCGGACGCCACCGCCGCGGGGTGCTCGCCCACGCCGAGCCGCTGCACGGCCCGGTTCATGTCGCGCCACTGCAGCGCCTGCTCCGCGTAGTCCTTCGAGGGCATCATGGCGGACACCTCGATCACGGCGCCCGTGTTGAACCTGCCGATGGACTCGGCGAAGTCGGAGAGCTGGAAGTAGCGGTTGAACGTCGTGAGCACCGACTTCTGAAGCAGCCGCCTCACGACGCGGTCCTCGCTCACCTCGCCCGCGGTCTCGAGCTCGATCTTGCCCGCGGTCGAGGCCATGATCGCCTCGAGGTCGCTCACCCTGGGGGCGACGGTGGGCTCGTCGAGCCGCACGGCGCGCTTGATCGCGTTGCTGAGCACGTTCTCGTAGTTGCTTATCGTTACGCGGACGCTCACGCCCGACCTCTGGTTGACGTCCGGCGAGCGCCGGGCCTGGTGCGTGACCTCCGCGACGATCTCCTTCACGAACCGCGGCACCACCAGGTTCATCCCGTCGAGCTCGTGCACCCTCGCCTCCTGCTCCATGATCTCGATCTCGTGCTCGAGGTCGAGCGGGTAGTGGGTGCGGATCTCGGAGCCGAAGCGGTCCTTCAGCGGGGTCACTATCCTGCCCCGGTTGGTGTAGTCCTCGGGGTTCGCGCTCGCCACGACGAACGTGTCGAGCGGCATCCGCACCTTGTAGCCGCGGATCTGGACGTCGCGCTCCTCCATTATGTTCAGCAAGCCCACCTGGATGCGCTCCGCAAGGTCGGGAAGCTCGTTCAGCGCGAAGATGCCCCGGTTGGTGCGCGGGATCAGCCCGTAGTGGATCGTCAGCTCGTCCGAGAGGTAGCGCCCCTCCGCCACGCGGATCGGGTCCACCTCCCCGATCAGGTCGGCGATCGTGATGTCGGGGGTCGCCAGCTTCTCGCTGTACCTGCGCTCGCGGGGGATCCACTCGATCTCCACGTCGTCGCCGTCCCTGGCGACCTTCTCGCGGCAGGCCGCGCAGATGGGGCAGAACGGGTTGTCGTTGATCTCGCAGCCCTCGATCACGGGCACCTCCTCGTCCAGGAGGTTTACGAGCGAGCGAGCGATCCTCGTCTTCGCCTGGCCGCGCTCCCCCAGGAAGATGATGTCCTGCCCCGAGAGGATCGCGTTCTCCACCTGCGGGATCACCGTGTCCTCGTACCCGAGGATGCCGGGGAAGATCTCGTCTCCCCTCCGGATCATGCGCAGCAGATTCTGTCGCATCTCCTCCTTGACGGGCAGGACGGTGTACCCCGAAGCCCTGAGTTCGCCTATAGTCCTCGCTTGAGCCACTTTCCACTCTCCATTAGCTGCGGGTCCGACAGAGCTTGTGGTTCACCTCGATGGATCCGCTGGTGGGTCGGCGCTGAGTCACCGGGCCACGGCAGGGAGCGCGGTGACGGGAGCGTTGTATCTGCCGGCCGGTTCCGGTACACGCGCCAGCACATGGTTGTCCAGAATCATCGTCGGCGGCCGGGACTCCTGCCGTTACCTCCACTATAATCCATGCCCCGTGACCTGTCCAACGGACTCCGCACAGACGATTCCATCGCTCGGGCGCGCCGTACCAACGCGACTCGACCGCTGATATAATCGGGGCGCTCTCGGAAA
Organism: Chloroflexota bacterium; assembly: GCA_902810765.1. Lineage (GTDB taxonomy): Bacteria > Chloroflexota > Chloroflexia > Thermobaculales > Thermobaculaceae > CADDYR01. The sequence goes on along the minus strand of CADDYR010000030.1, from coordinate 14,689 downwards.
GGCGCCGCATGAAAGTAAGATGGATCCACACCGCGGACGTGCACCTCGGATACTACCAGTACGGGCTGTCGGAGCGTGCGCTCGACTTCGCGCGGGCGTTCAAGTACGTCGCCGACTACGCCATCAGGACCTCGGCTGACTTCCTCATCATCGCGGGCGACCTGTTCCACAGGCGCAACGTGGACGCGCTCACCCTCGGCCAGGCTTACGAGCTCCTCTCCGAGCTCAGGGCCGCGGAGATCCCCGTCCTCTGCGTCGAGGGCAATCACGAGCGCGCCTACTACAACTCCGCCTGGTCCTGGCTGAACTTCCTGTCGAACGCGGGCTTCCTCTACCTGCTCAGCCCGTCCCACGACCACGGACGGGTGCGCCTTGAGCCCTGGGACGAGGAGAACCGGTCGGGCGGGTACGTGGACCTGGGACAGGTGCGCGTGAGCGGGATCAAGTACTACGGCGCCAGCGCCCCGACCGTGCTCGAGCAGATCGCCCACCAGCTCTCGCGCGAGGACTCCCGGCCGTTCAGCGTGATGATGCTCCACGAGGGGCTCGAGGGCCAGCTGCCCCGCATCACCGGGGGGCTCAGCGCCTCGCAGCTCGAGGTCCTGCGCCCGTACTCCGAGTACCTGGCGCTCGGCCACATCCACAAGCAGTACGACCTCGCCAACTGGGCGTTCAACCCCGGCTCCCTCGAGACCTGCAGCGTCGAGGAGTGCAGCTGGGAGCGCGGCTTCTACGAGGTCACGGCCGACACCGAAACGAGGCGGCTGCTCGAGGTGAAGCTGCACTCGGACCTGCCCCGCCGCGCGTTCGTGAGGGTGTTCGTCGAGGTAGAGCGTTTCAGCACCCCCCGTGAGCTCCTCGAGGGCGCGCTGCGCCAGGCGGAGGCGAGGATGCGCGGCAGGGACGGGTGCAGGCCGGTGCTCGAGGTCAGCCTGATCGGCACGCTCCAGTTCTCCGACTCGGCGCTGAGCGTCACGGAGATCGAGGAGCGACTCCGCGAGGAGTTCGACCCGCTGGTGGTGCGCGTCAAGAACAGCACCCTGCCCGCCGGCTACGACTCCCGGATCGCGCTCGACGAGGAGGGACAGATAGATCGCCGCGCGCTCGAGCTGCAGGTCCTCACCGACCTCGTGCTCCGCGATGCGCGCTACGCCGACTCCGCCGCCGAGTGGGCCGCGGTGTTCCAGCGCGTGAAGGACATGGCGCTGGACGACCTGCCCCCGCAGGAGATCTTCCGGGTCGTCGAGCGGGGCATCGCGCGGAAGGATACCGTCGCACACTACTCGGCGCGCAGCACCCCGGCGCCGTCCTCGCAGGAAGGCGAGCACGCGGAGTGCGCAGGCAAGGAGGCCGCGGGCTGATGCAGATACTCCGCGTGCAGCTCGCGAACATCAAGAGCTACGAGGATCAGACGATCGAGTTCGCTCCCGGCACCAACTCGATCTGCGGCGAGAACGGCGCTGGAAAGAGCACGATCCTCGAGGCCATCGGCTGGGCGCTGTTCGACTCGCTGCCCTACGCCCAGAGGTACTTCGTGCGCGACGGCGCCTCGGCGGGGACGGTGGTCGTGACCTTCGGCGCGAACGACGGACGCACGTACCAGGCTGTGCGCCGCGCGGGCACCAGCCCCCACTGGTACATCTTCGACCAGGAGCTCAACGTCCGTGTCGCCGAGGGGGCGTCGGACGTGAAGGAGTGGGTCCGCAGGCAGATCGGCACGGAGGACTCTGCCCTTCCCAAGGTATTGTTCGAGAACGCCATCGGCGTGCCGCAGGGCAGTCTGTGCGCCCCGTTCCTGCAGAGCCCCGAGAAGCGCAAGGACACGTTCGATCCGATCCTGCGAGTGCACGAGTACGCCGAGGCCCACGACAAGCTCCGCGAGACGAGGTCGTACATCAACGACCGCATCCACGAGCAGCAGACCCTCGTCGAGCGCCTGGGTGTCGAGGCCGGGCGAATCCCCGAGCTCGAGGAGCAGGTGCGCCAGATCGAGGCGAGGATGGGCGAGGCGGAGGCGAGCCTCAGGACCCTGAAGTCGGACCTCGAACGGCAGAGGGCGCGCGTGGCGGAGCTCGAGGGCGAGGCGAGGCGCGTGCAGGACCTGCGCAACGCGGTCGAGCTGCTCCGCGCGGCGCTCTCCGGCGACCTCCAGGCCGAGAAGCAGGCGAGGCTTCGCGTGGAGCAGGCGTGGCAGGCGCAGGAGATCGTCGAGCGCGCGCTGCACGGACACCAGCTGTACCTGGCTGCCGAGCGCGAGCTCGGGGAGGTCGGGCCGAAGTACGAGCAGTACATCCATCTCCGGGGCAGGCTGGGGATCGAGGAGCGCACGCTGGAGCACGCCCGTAAGCGGCTCTCCGAGACCCGCAGCGGCCTCGAGGAGGCCGAGCGCGCGGAGGCGGAGCTCGCGGAGCTCGAGGCGCGAGCGGCCGAGGCCCGAAAGCTCGACCGCGAGGCACACGCGCTCGAGGCGAAGATACAGGAGCTGCAGAGGCGTCAGGCGGAAGCCCGCAGGCTCGACCAGGAGCTCCGCGCGTCTACCGAGGAGCTCGGGAGAACGCGAGCCGAAGTCGAGCGCATCGAGGGGCTGAGGGAGCAGTCCGGCCGGGTAACGGTGCTGCGCGAGAGCCTCGAGGAGCTCACGCGCGGCCTCGCCACGGCCGAGAGCGCGAGGCAGCGGCTCGAGTCGCTGCGGCGTGGCCAGTCCGACACGCGGCGCCAGCTCGCCGACGTTGCCGCCGCGCTCGGCGAGCTCGAGCGCAGGACGCGCATCAGACCGGAGGAGGAGCGGCTGGCGGGAGAGCTCGAGCGGCTCCGGGCCGAGAAGGAGCGTACCCAGGAAGAGGGCACGCAGATCAAGGAGAAGCTCGCGGCAGCGCGGGCGCGCAAGGAGTCCCGCGCGATCGCCTGCCCGCTCGACCGCAGCGACTGCCTCGAGATCCAGCGCCGGAGCTCGAGCGAGGAGGCCATCCAGAACGAGATCGCCCGGCTCAGCGAGGAGCTGGAGCGGGCCCGGGAGAGGTACCAGCGCTGCGCGCACGAGGTCAGGCGCGCGGAGGAGGCAAGCCGGAAGCTCCAGGCGGTGCAGGGCGCGCGGGGAGAGATGCTGGCGAGGGAGCAGCAGCGCGATCAGCTGAGCGCCCGGGTGGAGCAGCTCGCAAAGGACATCGCCGAGCAGGAGGGCGCGGCCGCCCGCCTCCCGAGCCTCCGCGAGCGCGGGCGCGAGCTGAGGGCGGAGCTGGGCGCGGCCGAGAGGGCCAGCGCCGAGGTGGGGCGCCTCCCCGACCTGGCGCGGCAGGTCCGACAGCTCGAGAGGCACATCGGGGAGCTGGCCGCAAAGCAGGCCGACCTGGCCCGGGAAGCCCGGGCGCTCGAGGACGCGGAGTCCAGCCTTGCCGCGCTCCGCGCGCGGAGCGACGAGCTCAGGGGGGCGACGGAGGCACACGAGCGCGCGAAGCTCCTCGTACAGCGCCTGCCGGAGCTCAGGCGCGCGCACGACGAGCAGGCGGCTCAGGTCGAGGCCATCGTCGAGAGGATCGGGCAGCTCGAGCACGAGATCGAGGGCTACGGCGACGTCGAGGAGCGCAAGCGGCGACTGGAGCGACAGACCGCCGAGCGCCGGGCCGACCACGAAGCCTACGTGAAGCACCAGGCGCTCGCAGAGGACCTGGCGGCCCGGCAACTCGAGCTCAAGCGCGTCGAGGCCGAGATAGCCCGCAAGCGGGAAGATCTGGACAGGCAGGAGGGGGTGCTCGACGCCGCGCTGCGCGACTGGAACGAGCAGGATCTCGCGGACGCGCGCGATGCCGAGCACCGCATCCGGGAGGGGATCGGCGGCCTCACCGCCAGCATCAGGGCGGACCGCGAGCAGGTGGCGGAGCGCCGGCGGGAGCTCGAGCGGCGCCGCAAGAGCGCGCGCGAGCAGCAGCGAGCCGTCGAGGAGCAGGAGAGGCTCGAGGGGCTGCAGGAGCTGCTCGCCTTCGCCCGCGAGACGATCAAGAACGCGCAGAAGCCGGTGACCGAGGCCCTGCTGTACAGCGTCTCGCAGGAGGCACGCGCGCTGTTCTCCGAGATCCTCGACGACCACTCCGCGCGGCTCGAGTGGACCCCGGACTACGAGGTACAGCTCGAGCGGGGCTCGGAGAGGCTCACGTTCGGCCAGCTCTCGGGCGGCGAGCAGATGAGTGCGGCCCTCGCCGTCAGGCTCGCGCTGCTCAAGAAGCTCTCCGACGTGGACATCGCCTTCCTCGACGAGCCGACGCAGAACATGGACGAGGCACGCCGCACGAACCTCGCGGCCCAGGTGGGCTCGCTGCGCGGGTTCGGGCAGCTGTTCGTCATCTCCCACGACGACACGTTCGAGCGGCAGGTGAGCCACGCGGTCGTGGTGTACCGACAGAACGGCTCGAGCGTCGTCAGGTGCGGGCATCAGGAGTAGGCGATGCTGCACACCGGCCGCGTCGCCCAGGCGCTGGAGCGCAACCGGGACCGCTTCACCGGCTTCGAACGCCTCGTGCACGGCGACCTCGAGGCGTACCGCGCAGCCCTCGAGGGCATCTCGGGGCGCCCGGAGGCCGGGATCATGGCCGATCTGCCCGCCGAGCCCTGCGGCGCCCGCCCCTCCGAGGAGTGGGACCAAGACCTGCGACCCGTCCTCTGCTTCGGGCGCTCGTTCTCGAACCACGTGGAGGCGCGCGACTGGGCCGCCGGGGAGCTGCGCGGCCGGACCACTTTCGCGGTGGACGGCAGCCAGATCCAGCCCCTGCCCGACATCTCCGTGCCGGTGGCCGCCGTGCAGGTGGGCTGGTTCGAGAACCCGCACGACCCGCAGAAGCCGTACGTCAAGGATGTGCTGGTCGAGGTGCTGCCGCCCGACGAGGTGTTCGTCAGGCGCAACGGGCTCTCCGTGTTCTCCGACCAGGCCGTGAGCCTCAGGCGGTTCACGCTCGAGGCCGCGAAGCTGCGCGAGTGGATGCAGGAGCGCGCGGGCACCTCCCCAGCGCCCGTCGCCTTCTTCGACGGCTCGCTCGTCGTCTCGTTCGCGGAGCGGTTCGAGCCCGAGGCCCGCGAGCACTACGTCCGCGAGGTGCTGGGGCTCGTCGAGACGTCCGAGCGCACGCGCGTGCCCGTCGTGGGCTTCGTGGACAACAGCCGCGCCCGCGACCTCGCCACGATGCTCTCCCATCTGTCCGAGGGGCTGCGCGACTCGGGGAGCATCACGGACGCCGACGTGCTCTCCCCGATGATGCGCTGGGGGGACCGCACCCCCGCCTGGGTCTGCGACCGCGAGGGCGTGCTCGCCTACTACAGGTCCGAGGCCGGGCAGACGACGCTCGGCGACCGGGTGTGCTTCGTGTACCTCAAGACCTCCGCACAGAACCAGCCCGCGAGGCTCGAGCTCCCGAGGTGGGTCGTCGAGGCCGGGCTGGTCGAAGACGTGGTCGGCGTCGTGCGCGCGGAGTCGGTCGCGGGCAACGGCTATCCGTACGCGATCGAGACCGCGGACGCCGTCGCCGTCATCACCGCCGAGGACCGGAGGCGGTTCTACTCGCTCTTCGAGACCTTCGCCGAGCGCAACGGGATCCGGCTGAGAGTTGCAAGCAAGCTGCAGAGCAAGTACCGTAGGCGCTGACGGGGCTATTATCGTTATCATCGAGCGGGCACGGGAGGTCGCGGCGCAATTGGCCACGCGAGCCGATACGAGAGCCGAGCGAGGCGTCCGACGGCGCTTCACGGTCGCCGAGTACTACCGGATGGCCGAGGCGAGTATCCTCACGGAAGACGATCGCGTCGAGCTCATCGGCGGAGATGTAGCCCGGATGGGTCCTGTCGGGGCACGCCACGCCGCCTGCATCCGGCGGCTGACCAGCGCGCTCGCGGAGCGCGTCCCACCACCGAGGGGGCTAGTCAGCGTACAGAACCCCCTGAATCTCGGCGAGTTTGACGAGCCGGTGCCCGACCTGGTGGTGCTGCGCTACCGCGACGACTTCTACGCGAGCGCCCACCCGACCGCCGCCGACGTGATCCTCCCGGTCGAGGTAGCCGACACATCGCTCGAGTACGACCAGAAGGTCAAGCTGGCTCTCTACACCCGAGCGGGCATCGCCGAGTACTGGATCGCCGACCTGAAGGATCGGAGGCTCCTGGTACACTCCGAGCCCGCGGACGACGTCTACAAGATCACGAGGACTTACCTTCCGGGCGACGTCGTAGAGTCCGCCGGCCTGTCCGAGCTTGCCGTTCGCGTCGAGGAGCTGCTGCCGGAGTAGATGCGGAAGAGGGCGATGTCCGAAAGCATCGGAAAGATCATCAAGAGCAACTCCCACCTCGACTACGTGTGCCAGGTACACGGGCCGGGCGAGGTGCCCCATCCGCCGCGCCCGGAGGACTACGCGCTCGGCACCTGGGTGAGGTTCCCCGCGGGCTCCGATCCGGGCTCCTGCGCCGTCGGGCTCGTGTACGACACCCAGCTCTACAACCCCGACTACGGAGTGTTCGGCCCACGGCTCTCCACCCCCGCGCAGCTCGAGGTGTTCTCGCCCGACTACCTCAACGAGACGGCGACGCTGCTCGGCATCCTCGTGATCGGCCAGATGCGCGAGGGCCGACGGGCGGCGAGCGGCTTCTGCCCAGTGGCCGCGCAGGTGGGCGCGGAGGTGAGCAGGATGGAGCCGGAGGAGATAAAGGTCTTTCACTCGGACGGCGGGCAGCTCGAGATCGGGTACTACACACTGCTCCTCTCGATGACCGACCCGATCCTGCCGCCGCTGCTGCTCTCGGTGCTGGACGGCCTGGAGCGGCTGCTGCCCGAGCACGCGCGCATCGTCGAGGCGCTGCGCACCAACCTGTCGTGGAAGACGCACGTGAGCCTCGCCCAGTAGGAGTTGTGGAGTTGACGACCGAAGCCATCGGGATAGCGAAGGGGCCGGGTGAGAGCCCCCACGAGTACACCTTCATCAGCTCGGACGGCGAGCAGAGGCTCAAGACGGGCGAGTTCGTGTACTACTGCGCGACGATCGGCGGCCAGCAGCGGCAGATCGTCGGCCGCGTCACGCACCGCTACCCCGTCAAGCTCTTCCCCGACTCGTTCCTCTCAGACCCCGGCATATCGCCCGACGACGTCGCCCGCACCATAGGCTACACGCAGAGGGAGCGGGAGCTGTTCGAGCTCACCGTCGCGACGATGGGCTACTACGACGAGGACCTCGGCGCGTTCATCAACCCGAGGGTGTCTCCGAGCTGCGGCTGGCTCGTGTATCTGGCGGACGACGAGCTGCTGAAGCGCACGCTGTCCCGGCGGCTTCCGGGCGAGCCGGGCTCGGCCCACGTGGGCTCGCTCCTGAGCCGCCCAGAGGGAGAGGTGCCGGTCGTGCTCGACGTGCGCGAGTTCACGAGCATGCACATGGCGATCATAGCGAGCACCGGCTCCGGCAAGAGCTACCTCGCGGGCGTGCTGATCGAGGAGCTGCTGGGGCCCTCGAACAAGGCGGCCGTGCTCGTGGTGGACCCTCACGGCGAGTACGGCACCCTCCAGGAGCTGCCGAACACCCCCGAGCTGCGGGACGCCACGAGCTCGTACGACTACCGCCCGAGGGCGCGGGTGTTCACCCCGCGCGACGTCAAGGTGAAGCTCTCGTCGCTCGAGTTCGGCGACCTGCGCTACCTGCTCCCGAGCATGACCGAGCGGATGGAGGAGCTGCTGTACAAGGCGCATCAGCGGGTGCGCGAGCGGGCCAACAGCGCCTGGTCGCTCGACGAGCTCGAGCTCGAGATCGGCAAGGTGACGGAGCAGAGCCTGAGCTCCCACAACGCGGTGGACTACTCCTCCAGCGCGCAGGGCCTGCAGTGGCGGCTCGACCGCGTGCTCGGCAGACAGCCGTTCAGCCACCTCGAGCACCTCGACCTGCGGGAGCTGTTCGTGCCGGGACAGTGCAGCGTGCTCCAGCTCGACAACGTGGACGAGAGGCAGCAACAGGTGATCGTCGCGACCCTGCTCAGGAGGCTGTACCAGGCGAGGCAGCGCACCGTGCGCGACGAGGTGAGCTCGGGCAGCGAGGAGTACCTGCCCTACCCCGTGTTCGTGCTCCTCGAGGAGGCGCACCACTTCGCGCCCTCGGGCGGCGACGCCGTGAGCACCGGCATACTCAAGCAGGTGCTGGCTGAGGGACGCAAGTTCGGCGTGGGCGTGGGCCTCATCAGCCAGCGTCCGGGCAAGCTCGACGCGGACGTGCTCTCGCAGTGCATGACCCAGTTCATCATGAAGGTCGTGAACCCGATAGACCAGAACACGATCGCCTCGGCGGTCGAGAGCGCGAGCAAGGACATCCTGCAGGAGCTCCCCGCGCTCAGCAAGGGGCAGGTGATAATCTCGGGCAACTCGCTCAACGCGCCGGTGCTGTGCCGCGTGCGCCGCAGGTACACCTCCCACGGCGGGCAGAGCACGGACGCTCCCGCGGAGTGGAATCGCTACTTCGAGGCCGGCTCGATCGAGGAGCGCACGCGCGAGCGCGCCCTGCCCCACCAGCCCGTCCGCGTCGGGCGCAGGAACCTCTTCGGCTAGGCCACGCAAGTTGCTACACAGTTGCGGCGTGGTCTAGAATGGGCTGTATCCAGGTAGCAGGAGGATATGCCTGTAGAAGCTCAGGCCAGGACATCTCCGGAACAGCTGGCGCGCAGCCTGGTGGACGTCGCGGCAGACCGCAGGGCGTCCGACGTGGTGTTGCTCGACCTGCGCAAGGTGTCCATCCTCACCGACTTCTTCGTCATCTGCAGCGGCGAGTCGGAGCGACAGATGGACGCGGTCGTCCGGGCGATGCTCGACAGGGCGGAGGACCTGGGCATTCCCAGCAGGCGGATAGAGGGCACGAGCGAGGGCGGATGGGTCCTCATAGACTTCCAGGACGTGATCGCCCACGTGTTCTCGCCCGAGCAGAGGCGGTTCTACAACCTGGACGAGCTCTGGAAGGGCGCCCAGCCTCTCCTGGTGATCCAGTAATGCCGGAGGACAGATGACTCATAGTGATGGACGCAACCTGTTCCTGCTGGGGGCCCTCATCGGCGTGCTCAGCGGCGTCATCCTGGGGTCCGTCGCGACCATCGAGCTGGGCGACAGGATAAGCGGCCTCGTGCGCCAGCTCGTCCGAAAGATATCCGACCGCCAGCGGTCGGTCCGCTTCGAGCTGCTCGGCCAGTAGCCCACCCCTCACGCCGTGCCGAACTGCCGGTCCCCCGCGTCGCCCAGCCCGGGCACTATGAACGCCCGCTCGTCCACGTGAGAGTCCAGCGCAGCCAGATACAGCGCCACGTCCGGATGCGCCCCCCTGAGCGCTTCCACCCCCTCCGGGGCGGCTATCAGCCCGACGAACTTGACCTGCCCGAGGTTCCTGATCTTCAGCACGTCCACCGCCGCGACCGCCGAGCCCCCGGTGGCCAGCATCGGGTCGAGCACTATCGCCACGTCCACGTCGAGGTCCCCCGGCAGCTTGTTGTAGTACTCCACCGGCGTCCGGGTGGCGTCCTCCCTGTAGATGCCGAGGTGCCACACCGGGGCGTGCGGGATCAGATCGAGCGCGGCCGGCACCATCCCCAGCCCGGCCCTGAGCACCGGGATGAACGCCACGTGCGCCTCGAGCCTCGATCCGGTCGCGCGGGAGATCGGTGTGTCCACCTCGACCGGAGAGACCCGAAGATCGCTCGTGGCCTCGTACAGGAGCAGCGTCGTGATCTCGCGCACGAGCTCCCGAAAGCGCTTCGGCTCCGTATCGCGGTCGCGCAGCAGCGTGATCTTGTGCTGCACCAGCGGGTGGCTGGAGACGTGAAGCTTGGACAAGCAGCACCTCCGTGTGTGCTCCGGACGCGCGGACATCATACCGGATCGGGAGAGTTGACGCGCGGGCGAGCACCCGCTTAGGATGTAGACCGTGAGACTGCAGTCGGTCCTGATAGACGTCATAGACCGCGAGAGCTTCCTCCGATACGGCGACACGGTGGAGATACACCGGCCCGATCCGGGCAAGGCCCAGCGCGGCGAGGACGAGTACCGGATCCTCTCGCGCGCCCAGTCCAGCGGCTGGAGGGTCGCGATGCACTGCGTGCGGACGCGGTGGACGAAGGAGCTGTACTCCTACGAGAGCCGGCGGCTGCTCTCGCCCAGGAGCGGCACCGCGCTGCTGTGTGTGGCCCCTCCCGGCCGCCTCCAGAACGTGCAGCTCTTCCTGCTCGACGTGCCGGTGACGATCAACGAGGGCGTGCCCCACTGCCTGCTCACCCTATCGCTCGAGAGCTGGATCGAGATCGTCGAGCCGTTCGAGAGCCGCTACGAGGCGCGCGAGCTCCGCAAGACCCTCATCCCCGTCGGCCTCTGGGACTGAGCGGAAGCTAGATACGGCGCTCGGTGCCGGACATGAGGCGCTGGATGTTGTCCTTGTGCTTCGCGATGACTAGTGCGGCGGCGATCCCGGCGTACACCAGGTACGCCCACGGCCCGCCGAAGAACAGCACGAGCACGAGCGTCACCGCCGGCACGAGCGCCGCGCCGGCGACGGAGCCGAGGCTGATGTACCGCGAGAGGACGACGAGGGGGACGGCCACGAGCGCAGCGATGATGATCGCCTGCGGCAGCATCACGAGCATCGCGCCCATGCCCGTCGCCACCCCGCGGCCGCCCCTGAAGCGGAGGTACACCGGCCAGCTGTGGCCGACCACCGCCGCAACGCCCGCGATCGTCTGCACCCAGGGGTTGAGCGACGGGTCCAGCCAGCCGGCGATCAGCACCGCGGCCGCCCCCTTCGCAGCGTCGAGCAGCAGGACGAAGAAGAACCACTTCCAGCCCAGGATGCGCCGCACGTTCGTCGCGCCGGTCTTGCCGCTGCCCTGCTGGCGCACGTCCACCCCCCTGACGACGCGCGTGACCAGATACCCGAACGGGATCGAGCCGATCAGGTAGGCGATTATCGTGGCCAGCGCTGCCAGCGCGACGGTAGCCATCTCAGGGCTCGTGCCGGTTCCGGAAGATCAGCTTGATCGGGGTGCCCTCGAAGCCGAACCTCTCCCGGATGCGGTTCTCCAGATACCTTCTGTACCCGAACTGCACCTGCTTCGCGTCGTTCACGAACAGCACAAAGGCAGGCGGCTTGACGTCCGCCTGGGTCGCGTACAGGAACTTCAGCCACTTGCCGGGGCGCGACGGAGGGGCGTGCTGCGCCACCGCCTCGTTGATCAGCCGGTTGAGCGCGGAGGTGTTGACCCTGCGGTTCCGCTCCGCCGCAACCTTCAGCGCCGCCTCGAGCACGGTCGGGATGCGCTGCCCGAACTTCGCCGAGATGAACGCGATCGGCGCCCAGCTCGCGAACGGCATGCGCTCGCGCAGCACGCGCGTGTAGTCGCGCATCGTGTTCGAGTCCTTCTCGACGAGGTCCCACTTGTTCACGACGAGCACGAGCCCCTTGTACTGCTCGAGCACGTACCCGACGATGTGCTCGTCCTGGGCCGTCAGCCCCTCCGTCGCGTCTATCAGCACGAGGACCACGTCGCTGCGGGCGATCGCGCGCATCGCCCGCATCACGCTCCACTGCTCGACGCCCTGCTCCACCTTGCCCCTGCGCCTGATGCCCGCGGTGTCCACGAGCACGAGGTCGTGCCCGCTCCACTCCACGCCGGTGTCCACCGGATCGCGGGTGGTGCCGGGCAGCTCGCTCACGATCGCCCGCTCCTGGCCGAGGATCGCGTTCAGCAGCCTGCTCTTGCCCACATTCGGCCGCCCAACGATCGCGATTCGGAGCGCCTCCCCTTCCTCCTCTTCCTCTTCCTCGGCGGGCGGCAGCTGCTCGACCACTCTGTCCAGCAGGTCGCCCGTGCCCGTGCCGTGGTAAGAGGATATGGGGATCGGGTCGCCCATCCCGAGCTCGTAGAACTCGACGGCAGCCTCCGTCCTCGCCGGGGAGTCCGCCTTATTCGCGACCAGGAGCACGGGCTTCTGGGTGCGCCGCAGGATCGCGGCGACGTCGAGATCGGACGCCGTGATGCCCGCGGTAACGTCTACCATGAATAGGATCAGGTCGGCCTCGGAGATCGCGTGCTCGGCCTGCTTGCGGACCATCGCCCGCACGTCGTCGGAGCCCTCGACGTCGAGGCTCACGGTCGTGTCCAGACCGCCGGTGTCGACGAGCGTGAACTCGCGTCCGATCCATTCCACGTCGCCGTATATACGGTCGCGGGTGGTGCCCGGCTCGTTCTCGACGATCGCGGTGCGCTCGCCCAGCACTCGGTTGAAGAACGTTGACTTGCCGACGTTCGGCCTGCCAACCACGGCTACTATCGGTTTGCTCGACATCCCACCCCCGGCGACTGCTTGGAGATCAAGTGGATCAGCGCGCGGGCGCCCCCTCCTCCGCGCCCATCACGCGAATTATAGGGCAAACCGGACGGGCCGCACAAAGCGGTCCACGCCCCGCCGCGATCAGTCGGGATCGGCCCAGCCACGCGCCCGCTCGACCGCGCGGAGCCAGCGGGCGTACAGCGCGTCGCGCTCCTCGCGGCTCATCCGCGGCTCGTAGCGCCTCTCGAGCCTCCACCTCGAGACCAGCTCCTCCCGGCTCCTCCAGAAGCCCGTCGCGAGCCCCGCAAGGTACGCCGCGCCGGCCGCCGTCGTCTCGGTGATGCCCGGCACCTCGACCGGAACCCCGAGCACGTCCGCCTGGAGCTGCATCAGCAGGGCGTTGCCTGCCGCGCCGCCGTCCGCCCGAAGCTCCCTGAGCTCAATGCCCGAGTCGCGCCGCATCGCCTCGACCACGTCCCGAGTCTGGTACGCGATGCTCTCCAGCGTGGCGCGCGCCAGGTGGGCTCGGGTGGTGCCGCGCGTGATCCCGATTATCGCGCCCCGCGCGTACGGGTCCCAGTGCGGCGCTCCCAGCCCGGTGAGCGCGGGCACGAAGTACACGCCATCGCTCGACTCGACCGAGCTGGCGAGCTCCTCGCTCTCCACCGCGCTCGAGATGATGCCGAGGCCGTCGCGCAGCCACTGCACCGCCGCGCCGGTGATGAATATGGAGCCCTCGAGCGCGTACTCCACCGGCTCTTCCTCTACGCCCCACGCGATCGTCGCGAGCAGCCCCTCCCGGGAGCTCACCGCCTCCCTGCCCGTGTGCATCAGGACGAACGACCCCGTGCCGTAGGTGTTCTTCGCCATGCCCTCCGCGTAGCACGCCTGCCCGAACAGCGCGGCCTGCTGGTCCCCGGCGATGCCCGCGATCGGCACGCTCGCCCCGAAGAACGCCTCCGGAGCGGTCTCGCCGAACACCCCCGAGCTCGGCCGGACCTCGGGCAGCAGCTCGCGCGGCACGTCCAGGGTCTCGAGGAGGTCATCGTCCCACTCGAGGGCGTGGATGTCGTACATGAGCGTTCGCGAGGCGTTCGAGTAGTCGGTGGCGTGCACGCGGCCGCCCGTGAGCCTCCAGACGAGCCAGGAGTCCACGGTCCCGAAGGCGATCTCGCCGCGCCGGGCGCGCTCTCGGAGCCCGGGAGTGTTGTCGAGCAGCCACATCACCTTCGTACCGGAGAAGTAAGGGTCGAGCACGAGCCCGGTCTTCCGCCTGAAGGTCTCTTCCAGCCCGCGCGCCCTCAGATCCTCGGTGATGCCCGCGGTGCGCCGGTCCTGCCACACTATCGCCCTGCCCACCGGCATCCCGGTATCGCGCTCCCACAGCACCGTCGTCTCGCGCTGGTTCGTGATGCCGATGGCTGCGAGCTGCCGGGCCGGGATCTGCGCGTCGCCCAGGGCCGCCCCCACCACCCGCATCGAGACCCGCCAGATCTCCTCGGGATCGTGCTCCACCCATCCGGGACTGGGATAGTGCTGCGCGAACTCGGAATACGCCCTGCCCCGCACACCGCCCTCGCGGCCGAACACGAGGGCGGTCGTGCCCGTGGTGCCCTGGTCTATAGACAGTACGTACTCTCCGGACAACGTTCCCTCCTCCGTGCTGCGTCGCTTGCGTGGACACAGGGTATGCGGAATACTGGGTGCCGTGCAAGCACGACCCGTCATTGGGATAACGGGCAACATAGCCTGCGGCAAGTCCGCCGTGCTCGAGATCCTCGGCGAGCTCGGCGCGCTCACGGTGGATGCCGACGTGCTCGCCCACGAGGTCATGGCTCCGGAGGGGCCCGCCTACGCGCCGGTAGTGGAGCGCTTCGGCCCCGGTATACTCGCGCCCTCCGGCGAGATAGACAGGCGCAGGCTAGGGCAGATCGTCTTCTCCGACCCCTCGAGTCTCGAGGCGCTCGAGCGTATCGTGCACCCGTTCGTGTTCGAGCGCGCGCTCGGGATCATCGAGCGCTCCACGCGCCCAGTGGCCATAGACGCGATCAAGCTGATCGAGAGCGGGATGGGAAGGCTGTGCGACCAGGTGTGGGTGGTGACGTGCCCGAGGGATCAGCAGGTGCGCAGGCTCCGGGAGCGCAACGGCTTCACCGAGGTGGAGGCGCTGCTCAGGATCGAGGCACAGCCACCGCAGGAGGAGAAGGTGCACTCGGCGGACGTCGTGATAGACAACAGCGGGAGCCTCGAGAGCACGCGGCGGCAGGTGGTCGAGGCGTGGGAGCGACTGGTGGGGACGGAGCCGTCCGTCCCCACCGCGTAGAGCGTCCTAGTGCCGCCGCCTCGGCAGCCCGCGCTCGTCCATCTCGCCCCGGC
>CADDYR010000029.1 GCA_902810765.1 Chloroflexota bacterium | reverse complement strand
GGTGAGGGAGGTATGGGGCCTCTCGGGGCTGAGCGGCCCGGCTGCGGTGCTCTCGTTCGCGCCGCCGTACTATCCGCACGTGCCGCCTGAGGACGGGCCGGTGGAGGCTGCCGCAGCGGCGGTGGCCGCCGCACACGGGGTCGAGGTGAGGCCGTTCTACCCCTACATCTCCGACGCGAGCTACCTGAGCCTCAGGCGCCCGGACGGCATCTCCGCGCTCCGCGAGAACACGCCCGTGTGGAGCGACGAGCCCGGGCGCGGGCTGTACAGCCTGCCGCTGGAGCGGATGCGCGAGGTGGACCTCCCGACGGTGAACGTCGGGGTGTGGGGCCTAGGGGCGCACAAACGAGAGGAGCGGGTCCACGTGCCGTACAGCTGCGGGGTGGTGCCGAGGATGGTGATCGAGATAGTCGAGCGAGTTCTGGAGGACGGAGATGGGTGACCTGACGCACCTGGACGCTGGTGGCGAGGCGCGGATGGTGGATGTGGGCGACAAGGAGGTGACGAAGCGCGTGGCCGTGGCCGCGGGCGCGGTACGCATGGCGGCGGAGACCCTCGAGAGAATCAGGCACGAGGACCTGCCGAAGGGCTCGGTGCTCGGCACCGCGCGCATCGCGGGGATAATGGCGGCGAAGCGCACGAGCGAGCTCGTCCCGCTCTGCCACCAGATCCCCCTGAGCTCCGTGAGCGTGGAGTTCGCCTACGACGAGTCCCTGCCCGGGGTGGAGGTCCGCGCGACCGCGAGAACGGCCGCGCAGACGGGTGTGGAGATGGAGGCGCTCACCGCCGTCACGGTCGCCGCGCTCACCGTCTACGACATGGCCAAGGCGGTCGACAAGGGGATGAGAATCGAGGGCGTGCGTCTCGTGTACAAGAGCGGCGGCCGCAGCGGCGAGATCAACAACCCCTGACCTTACTACTCGTCCAGCTCGGTGACGGTGCCGGGCCTGACGGTCACGGTGCCAACCGGAGCTGGGTAGGAGCTGGGCTGGGCCTGGAAGTACACCCGATAGCGTCCGGGCGGCTGGGGGAGCGGCCGTTCAGAAAGCCGATCCTGAGCTCCCCGTACCGGCTCCCTGAGGGCAGGTCGAACACCGCGTCCTCCTCGCCGAGCCGCACCCTGTGCGACAGGTCGACGTACTCCGGCCCCGTCTGGCTCTGCATCTGCGCCATCAGGTCGTGCGCGTCGCTCTTCGAGGCGAGGCGGATGCGCAGGTCGGCGAGCGCGTATATCCCGCTCAGCGCCTTGTGCTCGCTCCTCCACGATCACCGACCTCCCGGCGGCAGCAGCGCTACGTCCAGGTCGCCGTTGTGCTCGGCGTTGACCAGCTGCACCGCCTGCTGCGGGCTCACCACGAGGGAGAGCACCGTGATCGGCCCCTGCTGGGAGTCGTCAGAGGCTCCGCCTCCCGTGCTGAAGTCCTGGCTGAGGCTCTGCTCGCGCTCGATCGCGTACACCCGCACGCTCGGCAGCACGACCGAGGTGGTGGAGTTGTCCTTGCCGGAAATTCGGGTCAGGAGCACCTGCACCCGGTTGCCGGGCCGAAGCTCTCCCACGGCGGTCTGGTCCGGATCAAGCTTGAGCGACATCACCATCTGCCCGGACCCGATCAGGGACTTGTCCGACACCTGCGCCCGTGCGACGCGACCTGGCCCCTGTGCAGCGGGTCCGCAATCTGCTTCCCTACGAGGGTGGACAACTCCCTGCCCGGCACCGCCGCCGCGTACACGTTCCTGTCGAGCAGGGCGCGAGATACGGTCAGGTCCGAGGGCCGGAGCACGCTGCCCGCGGGCAGGTCGCGCGTTGCGACCACCACCGGCCGCGTCGTGGAGGCGGCGCTCAGGACGGCGAACACACCGAGCGCGACGGCGAAGCCCACCCACACGCGCACGTCCATCCGGCGCGGCCTCCTGAGAGCCCGGGTCGGGGTGAGGGTCCGCGTCGTCACGCGGCATCGCCTCCCCGACGCACTCTACCTCTCCAGTGCGTCTCGCTCATCAGCGCCTCCCCTCAGATCCTTGCCGACCGCACCTGCCCATCCTAGCTGCGGGATGTTATCCCGCGTTGCACCCCTGTTACGACGCCGCAACATCGTGTTACAGCTCAGAGAGGATGTGCGCAGCGGCCGCTCGAAGCTCCTCACGGTCGGCTGTGCGATCATCGCGGGTAGGGCGACCGTGGGTTGGGGTATCATGGTGGCTGTGGGCTGGCCTGTTGCATCGTCGCGCGGACGGGAGAGGTAAGGGATTGAGAGCATGGCCACGGTATCGGAGACGGTGGCTGAGAGCCGGGTGGTGCTGCGCAACATCCCCTGGGACCTGTACGAGGAGATCCTGCGCGCTCACGAGAGCTCGAGCGCTCCCCGCTTCACGTACGACCACGGAGATCTCGAGATAATGGCGCCGCTTCCCAGGCACGAGCGCCCAAATCGGGACTTCGAGGCGATCATCGCCCTCATCTGCATGGAGCGAGGTGTGGACGTCGAGAGCCTCGGGTCCACGACGTTCAGGCGGAGGACCACGGAGCGCGGCGCGGAGCCGGACAGCTGCTTCTACGTTCGGCGCACGGAGAGAGTAAGGGGTAAGGATCGAATAGACTTCTCGACGGACCCGCCCCCCGACCTGGTGGTGGAGATAGAGGTCACGAGCCCCCTCGTTCCGAAGCTGCCCATATGGGCCGAATTCGGCGTGCCCGAGGTGTGGAGCTACGATGGGGAGAAGGTCAGGATACTGTCGCTCGAGGGTGGCGGGTACGTCGAGCTCGAGGAGAGCCTCTGCCTGACGGGCGTGAGGTCGGCCGACCTCACGCGCTTGCTGGAGGAGAGCTGGCGGACCACGCGGAGCGAGTGGCTGAGGCGCGTGCAGGAGTGGGCGAGGGGTACGGCAGCGTAGCCAGCCACACCGCCACGGCTCCGGACACGCGCCGAGCACGAGCGCCCCGGGGTGGCCGTCTGTAAATCCAGGCTCCCGGCTCACGACGCTCGCTCTTCCCCCGCGACGCCGGGTTGCGGGGATCGGCTGGCACGGCGATTGATGCTGCCTCGCGCGGATCAGCGGCAACCCTCACGACGACAGGAAGGAAGACCTCATGGCAGCAGAGAGCGAGCGTTCGGTGGACCTGTCCGGCGCGTTCGAGTGGCGATGCATCGGCCCGCACAGGGGCGGCAGGGTAGTGGCCGTGGCCGGAGACCCGGAGGAACGCGCGACCTTCTACTTCGGAGCGTGCGCGGGCGGGGTCTGGAAGACCACCGACGGCGGGGCGTACTGGGAGAACGTCTCGGACGGGTTCTTCCGGACGGCCGCCGTGGGCGCGCTGGAGGTGTCCACGTCCGACCCGAGCGTGATCTACGCGGGGATGGGCGAGACCTGCATCCGTAGCAACGTGTCGCACGGCGACGGCGTGTACAGATCGACCGACGGCGGCAGGACGTGGAAGCACCTCGGGCTGGAGCGCACGCGCCACGTAGCGAAGGTGAGGGTTCACCCGCACGATCCCGACCTGGTATACGTCGCGGCGCTCGGCCACGCTTGGGGGCCGAACTCGGAGCGGGGAGTGTACCGCTCCCGCGACGGCGGCCGGACGTGGGAGCTGGTGCTCCACCGGAACGACCGCACGGGGGCAATAGACCTCTCGATGGACCCTCACAACCCCCGCGTCCTGTACGCCACCCTCTGGGAGGCGCAGCGCACGCCCTACAGCCTCTCGAGCGGGGGACCGGGCAGCAGCCTCTTCCGCTCCACCGACGGGGGCGACATCTGGGAGGAGCTCACGGACAGGCCCGGCCTGCCGAAAGGACTCGTGGGGAAGATCGGCGTCGCCGTCTCGCCCGCGAAGCCCGGCAGGGTATGGGCGATCGTCGAGGCGGAGGACGGCGCGGTGTTTCGCTCCGACGACTGGGGCGAGACCTGGGAGCGGCTCTCCGAGGACGGGGAGCTGCGCAGGCGTGCCTGGTACTACATGCATATCTACGCGGACCCACAGGACCCGGAGACCGTGTGGGTGCTGAACGTCCAGTGCTGGAAGTCCTTGGACGGCGGCAGGACGTTCGCGGCGGTGCCCACCCCTCACGGAGACAACCACGACCTGTGGATTGATCCGCGCGATCCCAAGCGAATGATCGAGGGCAACGACGGCGGGGCGTGCGTCACGTTCAACGGCGGCGCTACCTGGTCCACGATCTACAACCAGCCCACCGCCCAGTTCTACCACGTCACGACCGACACGCGGGTGCCGTACCGGGTGTACGGCTCGCAGCAGGACAACACCGCGATCAGCGTGCCCAGCCGCTCGCCCCTCGGCGTGATCACCGCCACGGAGTGGTACGTGCCCGGCGGCGGCGAGAGCGGGTACATAGCCGTCCGGCCGGACGACCCGGACGTCGTGTTCGGCGGAGCTATAGGCAGCGGGGCCGGCAACGGCAGGCTCCTGCGCTACGACCACGGCGTCCGGCAGGAGCGCAACGTCACCGCCTGGCCCGAGGCCACGGGCATGGGCGACGGCGCAGCGGACCTCAGGTACCGCTTCCAGTGGACGTTCCCCATACTGATCTCGCGGCACGATCCGAGAGTGCTGTACGTCGCCGCGAACGTACTGCTGCGCTCGACCGACGACGGGGGCCGCTGGGAGGTGATCAGCCCGGACCTCACCTGCAACGATCCGGAGAAGCTCCAGCCCTCGGGAGGCCCGATCACGCGGGATAACTCCGGCGCGGAGGTGTACTGCACGATCTTCGCGCTCGCCGAGTCGCCCCACGAGCAGGGCGTGCTCTGGGCCGGCACGGACGACGGCCTCGTGCACATCTCCCGCGACGGCGGCCGAAGCTGGGAGAACATCACACCTGCCGACCTGCCGGAGTGGGCGCTCATCTCCATCATCGAGCCCTCTCCCCACGACCCCGCGGCAGCCTACCTGGCCGCGACCCGCTACAAGCACGACGACCTCGCGCCGTATCTGTACAGGACGAACGACTACGGCAGGAGCTGGCGCCGGATCACGGAGGGCATCCCCGAGACGGACTTCACGCGCGTCATCCGCTGCGATCCCGACGTGCCGGGCCTGCTGTACGCCGGTACCGAGACGGGAGTCTACGTGTCGCTCGATGACGGGGAGAGCTGGCGGCCGCTGCAGGGCAACCTGCCCGTCGCGCCGATCTACGACCTGTGCGTGAGGGGCTCGGACCTCGTTGCGGCGACCCACGGCCGCTCGTTCTGGGTGCTCGACGACCTCTCCACGGTCCGTCAGGTCGCGCGGGGCGAGGTGGACCGCGCCCGCCCGACGCTGTTCGCGCCCCGCACGACCGTGCGCTTCAGGGTGTACGAGGGCTACGGCAGCAAGCCCGGCGCGGGGGTGCTGTACAGCATGGCAGGCCCGCTGGGGTTCGCGTACCGCCAGCGCACCACGCCCGACGAGCGCACGGTAAAGCAGCCGCTCGACGCGGGCCAGAACCCTCCGAACGGCGTGATCCTGACCTACTACCTGCCCTCTGAGCCGGAGGGCGATATCTCGCTCGCGTTCTCTGATCAGCAGGGCAACGAGCTGCGCCGGTTCACGAGCAAGCGCGACGAGGAGAAGCAGGACGAGACCGAGAAGCCCCTGGAGGGTCCGGAGGCCGAGACCCAGCGCGCGCCGAAGCAGGCCGGGATGAACCGCTTCGTGTGGGACATGCGGTGCTCGCCCGCGCACAGGGTGCCGGGCGACAAGAGCACGGAGGACGCGCTCGCGGGGCCGCTGGTGCCGCCGGGGCGATACCAGGTGAGACTGGAGGTCGAGGGGCAGACGCTCGCTCAGGAGCTCGAGATCGTGAAGGACCCAAACGTCGCGACGAGTCAGGAGGAGATCGAGGAGCAGTTCAGGCTCCTCCTCGCCGTCCGAGACAAGCTCTCCGAGACGCACGACGCGATCAACGAGATACGCGACCTGAAGGGTCAGCTCGATGGCTGGGAGCGTCGCGCTGGGAAGGAGAGCTCGTGGGGCGGTGTCGCGGAGAGGGCGAGGGCGCTGCGCGAGCATCTCGAGGAGGTCGAGGGCGAGCTGATCCAGCCGCGCGCGGACAGCCCGCTCGCGTTCCCGACGAAGCTGAACTCGAGGCTCGCGAATCTGGCCGGTTTCGTGGGCGAGGGCGACTACCCGCCGACCCGGCAGGCGCGCGAGGTGTTCGCCAGCCTCTCGGAGCGGATAGATACTCAGCTCCGGCGGCTCGGCGAGATCAGGGAGGGGGAGCTGGCGGCATTCAATGAGACGGTTCGGGAGCGCGGGATGCCGGCGATATCGTGATGGACACCCGATCCGTCGCGGGCTAGAATTACCCTGCCGAGCGGATCCGGCCCGGAAGGGATGGGGGAACGCCATGCGTGAGATCACCGTGTTCAGCGGCAGCGCGCACCCGGAGCTCGCGGCGGAGGTGTGCGAGTGCCTGTGTGTGCCGCTCAGCCCGGTGACGCTGGGGCGGTTCAGCAACGACTGCCTGCACGTGCAGCTGAACGCGAACTGCCGCGAGCGGGACGTCTTCATCATTCAGCCGCTCGTGCCGCCCGTCCAGGAGCACCTGATGGAGCTGCTGCTGATGCTCGACGCGGCGCGGGGCGCCTCCGCCGCGCGCACGACCGCCGTGATCCCGCACTACGCCTACGCGCGCTCGGACAAGAAGGACGCGCCCCGCATCTCGATCGCCGCGCGGCTCGTGGCCGACCTGCTGGTGACCGCCGGCGCGAGCCGCGTGCTGACGATGACACTGCACGCGGCGCAGGTGCACGGGTTCTTCAGCGTGCCCGTAGACCACCTGAACGCACTGAACGTGCTCGCCAACCACTTTCGGGATCGTGACCTGAGCAACACGGTCGTCGTGAGCCCCGACCTGGGCAACGCGAAGTCGGCGATACAGTTCTCGCGGATGCTGCACCTGCCGGTGGCGGCGGGCAGCAAGCGGCGCATCAGCGACGACAAGGTGGTGATTGACGCCATCGTGGGCGACGTGAGCGGCAGGGACATCATCCTGATGGACGACGAGATCGCGAACGGCGGGACGATCGCGGAGATACTGTCGAGGCTGCGGGAGCGCGGCTCGCGCAGGATCACCATCGTGTGCACGCACGGCCTGTTCACGGGGCGCGCGGTCGAGAGGCTCGGGTGCCAGCCGGACGTGGACGAGATCGTGACGACGAACACGGTGCCGCAGACCCGCAGCCGCGAGCTCGAGAACCTGACGACGCTCTCGATTGCTCCGCTGCTCTCGGAGGCCATCCGCCGCATCCACCTCGGAGAGTCCGTCAGCTCCCTATTCCACCCCACGTGAGCCCGCGCGAGTGTTCCCGGTATCGTGATGCGGCGCGGCCTATAATGGGCGAGAGACAGGCGATGTCGTCCCGTGGGAGGCTGTATTGTGAGCGTAGCCAGGCAGGAGAAGCGGCTGATGACCGCGGAAGAGCTCTGGGAGATGCCGGAGGTTCCCGGCAAACGGTTCGAGCTCGTGGAAGGGGAGCTGGTCGAGGTGCCGGGTACCGGAGCGTTACACAATCTACTTGTCTTCGCCGTTGCGGTTATTCTCCGCGAGCACGTGCGAAAGCATAACCTTGGGGTGGTGTGCGTTGACGGTGCGAGCTACGTGCTCGTGCATCCGGGCACGGTACGCATTCCCGACGTGTCCTTCGTCTCGCGCGAGCGCATCCCGGAGGGTGGAGTGCCCGAGGGTTATTGGCCCTTCGCTCCAGACCTCGCGGTTGAAATAGTCAGCCCCAACGACAGGGCGGATGAGGTCAAGGAGAAGGTCCGTGAGTACCTCGCGGCGGGCACGAGGCTCGTGTGGGTGCTGTGGCCCAGGCACAGGTCGGCGACCGTCCATCGTCCCGACGGCACGGCGCGTGAGCTGGGGCCCGACGACGAGCTGGACGGCGGAGACGTGCTGCCCGGCTTCAGCGCGAGGGTAGGAGACCTGTTCGAGGCGTGAGGACCGGCCGGGAGGGCGTCGGAAGGCAGGGTCAGACGTAGTCGTGGATGCCGTCCTCGAAGTCGGCGCGGTCTCCGGATCGCAGAGCCCACAGCGCCTGCTGGAGCGCGAACGTGCCCCGGTAGAATCGCGCCCTCGACATCCTGTCCTCCGACAGCAGCTCCGGGTACGCCAGCCCGACGTGCCCGATGAGCTCCGGGCCGTAGGTCGTCAGGGCCGCGAGGTCCACCGCGGGGTCGCCGAGCGCGGCCGACCCGAAGTCGAGCACGCCGGTGACCCGCCTCGTCCCAGGATCGTACAGTATGTTGCTGCCGCCGAAGTCGCCGTGGCGCAGGACCGGCTCCCGGCCCGACGATCCGGGATCCCCCAGAAACGCCCCGAACTCCCGCGTG
Organism: Chloroflexota bacterium; assembly: GCA_902810765.1. Classification (GTDB taxonomy): domain Bacteria; phylum Chloroflexota; class Chloroflexia; order Thermobaculales; family Thermobaculaceae; genus CADDYR01. The sequence continues at coordinate 15,725 of CADDYR010000029.1, read as the reverse complement.
ACCTGCTCTCGCGCGTCCGCCCGCACGAATGGAAACAGCTCCGCGCGGAACGCCTCGTACAGGCGTTGCCAGTCGTCCGGGGTGTCGCGAATCGGCAGATCCAGGTTCAGCTCTTCCGGGCCCAGACCGTGCAGCGCCTGAAGGAACTCCCCGAGCTGCGCGGCGATAGCCCGCCGATCCTCGATTGGGAGCCCGGCGAGCGTGTCGCACCAGAGGGGCTCGCCCGCCAGGAGCATGTACCCCACATGGTCCGGCAATCCGGTGCGGGGATCGGTGCTCGTGTAGATGGGGTTCGGCACAGGCAGGGGCAGCCGGCCCTGGAGGGCGCGCAGTAGAGCGGCTTCCCGCTCGAGGCTGTGCTCTGTCTCCGGGGTTTTCGGAAAGCGGAAGACGAGCTCGCCGTTGACGAGCACGAGGTCGTTGAACTGACCGGCGGCATCGTCGAGAGTGGCGCTGTGTATCTCGATCTCGGGGTGCGCTCGTCGTATGCGCTCGAGGTAGGCCGCGAGCCTGCCCTCTGCCGCGTCGCTCCCGGATTCCGGACCGGCGCCCGTCATCGAGTCTCGGTCGGGCGGTGCTCGTCGTAGTGCTCGACGATGCCGACGTACAGCCATTCGTTGATGCGGTCGTCGGCGAGCGCCGGATCGGGCAGCTGCAGGACGAGCTCGCCCAGCTCGCTGCAGGCTCGCTCGAAGGCGGCCGCTACCACCGCCTCGGGCAGGGAGCCGAATCGCTCGACGGCCCTAGCGTTGAACGCGTCCACGTCCTCGTTCCAGGGTGCGTCGTCCCCCCGCAGCTCCCTCTCGATGCGCTCGCGGGTCTCCTCGTGCCAGGCGATGACGTGCGCGAGCAGGTCCTGTAGGCGGTCGTAGCCCTGCTCGCGCAGGTAGCGCTCCTGCTCCGCTGCAGACATGTCCCGAAAGGTCCGGACGAGGCTTCCCCAGCCCTGCTCATTCGCCGCCAGCAACTCGGCCCTCGAGAGCTTCCTCCGCATCCCACTGCTTCCCGAACTTCATTGGTGTCTCGTACCGATCACGAGAAGAGGAGGAGCGCCGAGCCCTGCTTGCCCTTCCCGTGGCCCTTCTTGCCGTGGTTTCCCTTGCTGCCGCCCTCCGCCGACTGGTCTCCCTGTTCCGTGGAAGACGGGCTTCCGAGGTAGAAGTACGCCGCCCGGTCGTGGATGGGGGCGCCGCGATACTTCTCCGCGACCTGCAGGAGCGTGCCCTTGTCCGTCGCGCCCGGGCGGTGCACCGTGATGTAGAGCTGACGAGCGGGGTCGGCCCGCACGCGCAGGTACTTGTCCGCAGCGACCTCGTAGTAGTCTCCCGGCCTGAGCACCTTCGTCACGCTCTTGCCGTCCTGGACGATCTCGACCGTCACGGCCTGGCGGAGCGCGCGCATCTGCACGTCCCACTTGCCGTGCCTGGCGGGCTCGGGGGTGGCTGCGGCCTCCTGCTTCTGGGGGGCCTTCGTCGGCTCCTGCACGACCCGCACCTCGGGCGTCGTGGTGTCGCTCGCCACCACGCCGAGCGGGTTCCGGAGGTCGTCCCGCACCCTGTCCTTCAGGTCGCTCGCGGCTCCGCTGATGGCCTGCCACGCGTACAGTCCGCCGAGCGTGAGCACGAGGAGAATCAGGGCTATGACGGGCAGCAGGCCGATGCCGGATCGCCTCCTGGGCGGCCTGCGCGCGGGCGCTCTCCGGGGCTGGGTCACCTTCATCGTGGGGGCAGGGGGCGTCCCGGCCTCCTCCGCCTCCTGGGCCGGCGCGAAGGCAACGGTCGCCTGCTGCGCCAGGGAGCTGGTCACCTTGGGCGACCTCAGCGCCCGCATCATCTCGCCGACCGTCTCGTAGCGATCCTCGGGGCGGGTCGCGGTGGCCTTGCGGACGACCTGCTCGAGACCCTTCGGGAGGCGGGCGCGCGAGAAGTCGAGCGATATCGGGCCCTCGGGGTCGGGGCGCTCGGGCGCTCTGCCGGTGAGTGCCTCCCAGAGCACGAGGCCCAGGCCGTACACGTCGGTGGCCGGGCTCACCGCCCGGCCCATCCCCTGCTCGGGCGCCATGTACAGGGGAGTGCCGAGCACCTGCTCCGAGGTCTTGCGGTTGCGGTCGAGCTGCGCCTGCGCGATCCCGAAGTCGAGCAGCTTCGCGCGCCCGTCCTTCGATATGATGATGTTGTGGGGCTTCACGTCGCAGTGGACCAGCCCCCGACCGTGCGCGTACTCGAGCGCGGATGCGACCTGTGAGACTATGTCCACCGCCTGCTCCGGTGGCAGGGCGCCGCGCTGCCGGATGAGGTGCTTGAGGTTAGTGCCGTCCACGTACTCCATCACGATGTACGGCCAGCCGTCGCGCTCGCCCACGTCGTACACGCTGACTATGTTCGGGTGGTTCATCGAGGCGACCGCCTGCGCCTCCTCCTGGAAGCGCTGCTTGATCCCGGGGTCGGCCCTGTTCGTCAGCAGCTTCAGCGCGACCGGTCTCTTGAGCACCGAGTCCTCGGCCCTGAACACCTTGGCCATGCCGCCCGAGCCGATCTGCTCCTGCACCTCGTAGCGCTCGATGTCGTCCTGGTGCCTGGCTCTATCCGCCGAAATGACTCTCCTCCTGCTCACCGCTCGATATGGGGGCTGCTACGCGCTCCACCCCAGTGTACACGTTGAACTTCTGCCCCCGAGTGTAGCCGATCAGGGTCACGTTCAGCAGGCGCGCGATCTCGACGGCCAGGCTCGTCGGGGACGTGTGGGAGATTACCACGGGCACGGCGAGCGAGGCCGCCTTGAGCGCCATCTCGCTCGATATCCTTCCCGTCGAGAGCAGCCACTTGTCACGAGTGCTGATCCCGTTCCAGAGACACTCGCCCACGATCTTGTCCACGGCGTTGTGCCGCCCGACGTCCTCGATCACCGTGAGCAGCTGCCCGTCCTCCGCGAGCCCACAGGTGTGGATCCCGCCCGTCTCGCGGTACGCCTCGGCGTGCGCGTGCAGGTCGTGCATAGCCCGCAGCACGTCCTCGGGCCTCACCCTCTGCCCGCCCGCGACAGGCTCGATGCCCTCGACGATCTCGAAGGACGTGCCGCCGCCGCAGCCGGACGTGAGCGTGCGCGGACGCGCGAGCGCTGCCTCCAGCTGCGGCCCCTCGGGCAGCCTCACCTCGATCACCCGGTCCTCCTCGCACACCCGCATGTACAGGAGCTCGTCCGGAGAGCGGATGACGCGCGAGGTGTAGAGGAACCCGAGCGCGAGGAAGCTCAGGCGCGTGGGCGTGCACATCATCGTGACCCACTGCCTGCCGTTGACGTAGAGGGTGATCGGCACCTCGACCGGCGTCGGCCTGTGCTCGGGCTCGAGCGCCCGGCCGGCGTACCGGTAGCAGGTGGGCTCCGTCCGTTCGCGCGTGGCGGTCATGACACCTTATTGTACAGAAGCCCCTCCCCGTCCCGCGAGCCGCGAGGCCGGGCCGTGGGGGAGGCTGGATACCTCCCCCACGTGCGCCGTGGCTCTACTGCGAGTGCTCCGAGGGGTTCTCCCAGTACCACGCCTCCGGATCGTACACCGCGGGCGTGGGGTGGTGCCAGGGGTTGGTGTAGCCGTGCAGGAAGAGGTCGTCGCGGAGCGGCACGTTCTTCATGCCCTGCCTGATCAGCTCGACCTGAGGGTAGTTCGCGACCGTTCCCTGGAAGAAGGGCCCCTCATCTATGTGTACGCGGAACATCTGCCAGACCAGATTGTTGCGCTTGACGGGGTCCACCTCGACCTTCGCCCTGGCGTACAGCTTCCACAGGCGGTCCACCGGCCCTCCCTTCTCGGGCTCGAGGCGCGGCGGGTGCCGCTGCCACGGACTCCTGTTCAGCTCCTTCTTGAGGAGCGGAGAGCCGAGGAGCGAGTACCACGTGCCCTCGAGCGGCGCCCACCGGGTCGGCTCTATGGGCAGCAGCCACTGCGGGCTTATCATGAGGTCCATCGTGTCGCTGAGCTCCCAGGCGGTCGTGGTCATCATCTTCCCCGCGGCCCACTGGTCGCTGAAGCCTGTGGGAGTCACTGGGTTGGATTTCGCGTTGATGCCTATGGCCTGCCAGTCCTTTGCGAGGAGCTGGTTCTTGTTGACGTGCTCCGGACTGCCCGGGGATGGATAGTCCAGGGTGATCACGAGGCGCGAGCCGTCGGGCATCTCCCGCCAGCCGTCTCCGTTCTTGTCCACAACCCCGAGGTCGTCGAGCATCTTCTTCGCGAGCTCCGGATCGTACTTCAGGGCGGCGCTCCTCCACTGGTCGTAGATCTTCGGCCCCTTGGGCTGCAGGCTGAACTGGATCGTCTTCGGGCTGTACGTGCCCGTGGTCGGCTCGCCCTGATTGTAGTAAATGGTCTTGCGGGCGGTAGCCCGATCGAACGCGTGTGATAGGGCCTTGCGGAACTTCGGATCTCGGAACAGCTTGCGGTACTTGTCGTCATAGTAGTCGTAGTTGAAGAACATGATGGACGCCGTGCCGGAGCCCGAGTCCCACAGCGTCACGTTCAGGTTGTTCTTCGACTGGGAGGACTTGACCGTCGAGACGTCGGCGAGGGTGAGGCCAACGTAGGGGCCGTGGACGAAGTCGGCCTTCCCCTGCTGGATGCTGAGCCTCATCACCTGCTGGTCCTGGATGTTCGTCTGGACGATCCCGTCCATGAACGGCAGCTGGTTGCCCCACTTGTCCACGCACCAGTAGTAGGGATTGCGCTCCCAGACCGAGTACTGCCCCTTCTTGTACTGCTTGAGCTTCCAGCCGGTCATAGTGGGGTTGTCGGGGTTCGTCGCCCAGTCCTGCTTCGCGAAGAAGTTGTCCGTCCACTTCTTCGGGTTGAGCTTTCGGTTGTACTTGATGTGGAACTGCTGCATGTAGTGCTTCGGGTCCATCCACCACACGCCCTGGCCCCGCTTGACGTACTTCGCGATCCTGAGGTCGGTCAGCGGGGTCGGCGCGTCGAAGGCGAGCTGGAGCGTGTAGTCGTCCACCTTCTTGAACTGGGCGGCGCTGCCCTTGCCGCTCCTCACGTCATCCGGGATCCCCTGTGTGGGGTTGAGGTCCTTGTTCATGACCTCGTCCTCCCACCAGAACATGACGTCGTCCACCGTCCACGGATGGCCGTCGGACCACCTGAGCCCCTTGCGGAAGTGCAGCGTCCACACCGTCTGATCGTCGTTCGTCTCCCACGACTCCGCGAGCCCGGGCCCGATCTCTCTCCCGTCGTGTAGCCATCGGATGGGAGAGTGGCCGTACATGGACTCCTGGATCAGGTGGGTCGTGCTCCAGTCGGAGGTGTCGGAGCATATCCAGCGCATGACGCCGCCGTACTTGCCCTCGGTGACCCACTCGTGCGGCACGACGTAGGGGTTCTGTGGCAGCCTCTTCTCGACCGGGTCGAGCTTGCCGGACTTGACCAGGCTCGCGAGCTGAGGCGACTCCTTGAACGAGGAGGGAGGTGACAGCGGCTTAGCCTGCGTGATGCCTACCTTCCCGTTCTTGCCCGTGCCCGCCGTCGCGGGGACGCTCGTGCCCGAGGGTGCGCTCGTCCCCGAAGGTCCGGTCCGGGCAGGGGACGTTGGTGCCTTGCCCTTCGGGGCCGTGGCGGAGGTGCTCGGTCCGGTGGCGGTCGCCGTGCCTCCGGAGGAGGTCTTCTGTGCGCTCCCGCCGCACGCGGTCACGACGACGCTCGCCGCGGCCACCGCGGAGGCGCGGAGGAAATCCCTGCGATCCATATGGTGCTTTTCCATTGGGGTCGTGCTCCTATCATCAACGAGCTGGTGCCGGTACGCGAGCAAGGGTCGTGGCCAGCGGAGCGTCGGGACCTGCGTGCCCTGCGCACGTCGCCCCTCGTGCATCGCACGGCCCGCTTCGCACGCATCAGGGTACTCCAACGAGCCATATCGAGTCAAAGGGTACCAACCACGGATTCCTGCCCGAGTCCGCTATCCACGCGGACGCAGTATTAGAATTCAGGCGAGGAAGCGGTAGCCCTCCGTAACCTCCTCCTGCCGCTCGATCCAGCCGCCCACTCGCCTTTGCTTCCGACGTTGCGGTATCATCCGTCAGAGACAACGCTCTATCGGTCCGTGGAGGGCGCTGGGACATCGAGAAGCTGCCGTTCGATATAGACGAGGTGATGAGCAGGGTCCGCGAGGCGGTCCGTCCGTACCCCTTGCCGGCGCTCTTCGCGCTTGCCCGCGAGGGCTACACCTCGGTGTTCGAGCAGCTCGTGGCCTGTATCATCTCGACACGCACGCGTGACGAGGTCACCAAGCCCGTGTCCCGGGAGCTGTTCCGCCGCGCCCGCACCCCGCTCGAGGTACGCCGCCTCTCGATCGAGGACATAGACGAGCTGATCCAGCGGTCCACGTTTCACGAGGCGAAGGCGCGCCAGATCCACGAGATAGCCATCCGGTCGGTGGAGGAGCACGGAGGGGAGCTGCCCTGCGACTACGACGTCCTGGTCTCGTTCGCGGGCGTCGGTCCCAAGTGCGCCAACCTGGTGCTGGGCATCGTGTGCGGCCAGCCACGCATCGCGGTGGACGTGCACGTCCATCGGGTGGTCAACCGCTGGGGCTACGTGCGCGCCCGGACACCGGAGCAGACTCTGGCCGGGCTGGAAGGAAGGCTCCCCGACCGTTACGCGATCGAGATCAACCGAGTGCTGATACCGTTCGGCAAGCGCATATGTACTTCGCAGCTGCCCCGCTGCTCCACCTGTCCGGTGCTCGCGTGGTGCCGCCAGGTGGATGTGACGGCCCACCGGTGATCGAGAGGGACAGCCCGGAGGAGCGCTCTCCAGTGCTCGCGCTCCTCCGGGACTCACCCTATCTCTACCGGAGATGGTGCGGACGGGAGTCGTTGAACCACTCGACCGACATCACGGGCCGAAGCCTCTGCTCGAACTGTGGAGTGACGAACGCCTTGCGGAGCATGTCGCCTGCGAGCGCGTTGCCGATCGCCGCCATTATCATCCCCTGATCGAGCGCCAGGTAGTACTGCGACACGGCCCCCGTCTGCACGTTCACCGAGTCCCGGAAGCCCCACTTCGAGTAGATGTCGAAGTCGCGCTCCAGGTTCGCCAGGTTACGCATCGTCTCCTGCGGCGCCCAGCGCAGGGCCAGGAAGGCAGCGTGGGGCGTCACCACGCCGTTCGTGTACGCTGACGGTGGCGGATCGGGCTGGGCCGGGCGTCCCGGGCAGCCGGGGAAGCCGTGGTCCACGAGTGTGTTGTCCTCGTTCGAGGGGTAGCCGCTCGGGTCCATGCCTATCCCGTCCACTCCGTACGCCGAGTACCCGCCCTCGGGCACGTTCGAGGGGGAGAAGCCCCAGTAGCCGTACCGAGCCTCGACGAGGCCGTGGTGGATCTGCGCCTCGACGGTCAGGGGGTGGTTGAGCCTCCAGCTGTGCACTCCCCACCTGTCCTCGGGCACGAAGAGGGCGGGCATCAGGGCCTCGAACATGCTGCCGCCCCAGCTCGGCACCAGGCGCATCCCGGCATACTGGTAGGCGCCCTCGAACACGTCCACTCCGTAGTAGGTGCGGTGGTAGCCCACCGGCTTCGTCTCCTGCCAGCTCCAGTCGCAGGTGTTCGGGAAGGTGCGCCACACGCCGAAGTACTCGCGCTGGGGGATCTCGCCCTTCGCGATGCCGATGTAGCTCGCGATCCGGCTCTCGCTCACGATCGTGTCGTAGCAGCAGGCCGACTGACCTGTGCTCGGCGCGTAGTAGAACAGGATGCGGTTGACGTCCGGGCGGTAGTAGAAGCCGAAGTCCATGCTGTCGAAGAGCGCGCCCGCCCTCGCCGACAGCTCGGGCACGCTCCGCTGCACGAGGTGCAGGGCGGTCGCGAGCCACCCGTTGTCCACCGACGACAGGATCGGCGTGATCGGCTCGCCGGTCTCGGGCCACACGGTCAGCTTCTCGCCCGTCCTGTGGTCGTACCAGTTGTAGTACTGGCCGCCGGGCCAGTAGCGCTCCATGCGCTCGAGCGTGCCGATCGTCCGGGAGAGCCGGGCGACCTCCTCCTGATGGCTGATGATCCCCAGCCTCTCCGCGACGAGCGCGCTCCACATGTAGGCGCCGATGTTCGTCGTGGAGGTCTCGACGCTCGTGGTGCCGTCCACCTCGAGCTTGTCGGCGGGCAGGCCGCTGTCCGTGTCCACCATCGCCACGAACGAGGCCCACGTGTCCTGCGCGTACCGGTACAGCGTCTGCCTCATCGTCGCCTCGGGGCTCTGTGCCGAGGCGGGCATCGAGGGGATGAGCAGCGCGAGCACGGCCGCCAGCACGACGACCCTGATTACAGCCGTCCGATACGGTAATCGCTCGATCATTGGGTTCCTCCCTCCTCTGGCGGGCCCGGTGCGCCGGGCCCCGACGCCGCGAGATGCGGCCTGGATTGTATCACACCGGTCGTGGGAGGTCTCGTCTTCCTCTGCGGGTTTGACACTTTGACAGGCGGACCACTAACATGAACTCCGTGGCGGCGGGCGCGGAGGCTCGTCGCCACGCATCGCCCCGCTTGAGGTCAGCTCGCGGGGCACGAAGGGGGTCTTACTTGCCGAACTCGCTCGGCGTGGTGGTGCTGGCGGCGGGTCAGGGCACCCGAATGAAGAGCCGCATCCACAAAGTCCTGCACCCTGTAGCGGGCGTACCTCTGATCGACTACGTGATGCGCTCCGCGCAGAGCCTCTCGCCCGAGCGGATCGTCGTCGTGGTCGGGCACGACGGCGAGCAGGTCCGCTCTCATCTCGGAGACTCCGTGCAGTTCGCCCTCCAGGACCTGCCCAGAGGCACCGGGGACGCCGTGAGGGTCGCGCGCGACCTGCTCCGCGGACGCGCCGATACCGTCCTCGTGCTGTACGGCGATACACCGCTCGTCCGCACCGAGACCCTGCGGCAGCTGGTCGAGACGCACGAGCAGAGCGGCGCGCTCGTCACGCTCCTCACCGCGAAGAACGACGACCCTGCGCGAGTGCTCAGGGACGAGCGGGGCAGGGTCGTGGGGATCGCCGAGACGTCGGTCGCGACGCCCGAGCAGCTGCGGATACCGGAGCGCAACTGCGGCGTGTGCGCGTTCGACGCGGAGTGGCTGTGGGAGAAGCTCGAGGGGCTGCGGCTCTCCGCCGCGGGCGAGTACTACCTGACGGACCTCATAGCCGTGGCGGTGGCCGAGGGGGAGCGCGACGGGCGCTGGCCGGTGCAGGCGGTGGGCGCCTCGGACCCGGCAGAGGCGATGGGCGTGAACGACCGCGTGCAGCTCGCCGAGGCCGAGCGCGTAGCGAGGCAGCGGGTCCTCCGCGAGCTGATGATGTCGGGCGTGACGATCACGGACCCCGCGACCACCTACGTCGAGGCGGGCGTGGAGGTCGGCGCGGACACGGTGCTCCTGCCGGGCACGCACCTGAGGGGCCGCACCCGCGTCGGCGCCGAGTGCGTCATCGGCCCCAACACCTCGATCTCGGACTCGGAGATCGGCGATCACTGCCGGGTTCAGTGGTCGGTCGTCGAGGGCTCGAGGATGGACTCCCACTCGGACGCCGGTCCCTTCACTCACCTCAGGCCGGGCACGCACATCGAGAGCCACGTGCACCTCGGGAACTTCGTCGAGGCGAAGAGCACGCGCATCGGCTCGGGCTCCGCGAGCGGCCACTTCAGCTACCTGGGCGACGCGGACGTCGGCCGCAACGTGAACATCGGCGCGGGCACGATCACCTGCAACTTCGACGGCGAGAAGAAGAACCCGACGAAGATCGGGGACGGCGCGTTCATCGGCAGCGACACGATGCTCGTCGCCCCCGTCGAGGTCGGGGAGGGCTCGCGGACGGGCGCCGGGTCGGTGGTGACGCGCGACGTGCCGCCGGGCCGCACCGCGCTCGGGGTGCCGGCACGCCTGCTGCCCAGGAGCTTCGATTCCCGAAAGGAGTCGGGAGAGGACCAGAGCCGCTGATGGACGACCAGCTGCGCATATTCACGGGGAACAGCAATCCCGAGCTCGCGCGCGACATCGCCGCGCACCTCGACATGCGGGTAGGCGAGGCGCTCGTCGGGACCTTCAAGAACGGCGAGACCCGCGTCAGGCTTGACGAGAACGTGCGTGGCCGGGACGTGTTCATCATCCAGAGCACCTCGGCTCCGGTGGACCATTCGCTCATGGAGCTGCTGCTGATGATAGACGCGGCCAGGCGGGCGAGCGCGCAGAAGGTCACGGCGGTCATCCCGTTCTACGGCTACTCGAAGCAGGAGAAGAAGACGACCGGACGCGAGCCCATCTCGGCGAAGCTGGTCGCGAATCTGATCACGACGGCCGGGGCCAACCGCGTGGTGACAGTGGACCTGCACGCGCCGGCGATCGAGGGCTTCTTCGACATCCCCGTGGACCACCTGCGGGCCGCACCCCTGCTCGTGGACCACTTCAGGCAAGAGGACCTCTCGGACGTGGTGGTCGTCTCGCCCGACCCCGGCGGCGTGCTCCGCGCTAACGACTTTCGTCAGCGCATCGGTGCTCCGATGGCGATCATCGCGAAGCAGAGGCCCCGTCCCGACGAGGCCGAGATGATGGACATGGTGGGGGACGTGCAGGGCAAGACCGCGATAATCGTGGACGACATGATCAGCACGGGCGGCACCCTCACGGAGGCCGCCCGCATGCTGCTCGACCGGGGAGCCCGGCGGGTGCTCGCCACCGCCACGCACGGGCTGTTCGCCGACGGCGCCAGGAACGTCCTGTCCGGATCCTGCATCGAGCGCATCGTCGTCACCGACACGGTCCGCGTCCCGGCGGACTCTCTCGACAGCAAGATCGAGGTCGTGTCGGTCGCTTCGCTCCTGGGAGAGGCGATAATGCGGATACACAAGAACCTCTCCGTGAGCGCGCTGTTCCACTAGAGCGAAGGGCAATGATGGAGAGATCCCGTCCTCTGGAAGAAGGCGAACCACCCTCACCGGGCCGCGGGTCGGAGTCGAGGGCACGGGCGCGATGACCGGGCAGATCGTCGCTGGCGTCGTCGCCGCGATCGTGCTCCTCTTGCTGCTGTTCTTCGCCTCGATGGCCGACGCCGCTCTGAGGTCCCTGAACGCCGTGAGGCTGCGCTCGCTGCTCGATCAGGGGGTGCGCCGGGCGGACGCGATCAACCGGCTGCTCGACAACCCGCACCGCATCACCGCGACGACGCTCATCCTCAACACCCTCGCACTCGCCGCACTCGCCGCGGAGACGATGATCGTCGCGCTGTACGTCGTGCCGCACGAGGGGTCGGGTCAGTGGCTCGGGGTGGTGGGGGTGATGCTCGTCGGGTTCTGCGTGATCGTGTTCTGCCAGCTCGTCCCGCGCGCCCTCGCGGTCCGCAACCCCGAGGGCATCGCGATCCGCATCACCCCCCTCCTCAGCGCCCTGTACGTCGTCGTCAGCCCCATCGCGTGGGCTGCGGAGGGGCTCGCGAACGCGGTCGTGCGCGTGCTCGGCGTGCGCAACGCCCCCCGCAGCCCGTTCATCACTGAGGACGACCTGCGGATGCTCGTCAACGTCGGCGAGGAGGAGGGTGTGATCCAGGAGGAGGAGCGCGAGATGATCGCGGGCATCCTCCGCTTCGGCGACATGGAGGCCCACGAGGTGATGGTGCCCCGTCCGGACATCGTCGCCGTGCAGGACAGGCTCACGGTCGGACAGGCACTGGACTGCGCGCTCCGTGCGGGGCACTCCCGGGTGCCCGTGTACTCGGAGAACATAGATGCGATCGAGGGCATCGTGTACACGAAGGACCTGATCCGCGCGGTGATGACCAATCCGGACATGCCCGTCTCCGAGATCGCCCGCGACGCGCTGTTCATCCCCGAGACGAAGAAGCTCGGCGAGCTCCTGCAGGAGCTGCAGGACAGCCGGGTGCACATCGCGATCGTCGTGGACGAGTACGGCGGCACCTCGGGGCTGGTCACGATCGAGGACCTCCTCGAGGAGATCGTCGGCGAGATCCAGGACGAGTACGACATCGAGCTGCCGGACATCGAGCAGGTGGGGCCGGACGAGTGGGTGGCGAAGGGCGGCATCAGCCTGGACGACGTGAACGAGAAGCTCGGGCTTTCGCTCAACAGCGAGGACTACGACACCCTCGGCGGCTACATCACTGCGCAGCTCGAGCGCCTGCCGATCACGGGCGACGAGGTCGAGGTGCAGGGCGTGAGGATGCGCGTGCTCGAGACCGAGCGGCGCAGGCTGAGGCGGGTCGAGCTGAAGCGCGTCGCGCCACCCGAGACTCCGGAGGACGAGCGGGACGGTCGCGACGAGGGAGAGTAGTCCCACCTCTTGCGGGCGAGAGGCCATTGTCTCGCAGCCGCCGCAGCTGTCGAGATCCCGCGTAACCCGCCCGGTCCTGATAAACTTGTGAAGGGAGTCAAGGAGGCGCAAGCATGGCCCAACGCGTGCCCCTTCACGAGGCGGCGCGGCTGCCCTCGCCCGTGGACAACGTCGCGATCGCGACGCGCAGGCTCGAGGCGGGCACCGAGATCTCGCACGAGGGGGAGAGCTTCGCCCTCGACGCCACCGTGCTCGAGGGGCACCGCTTCGTGGTGCGACCGATCCCGCGCGGCGGGGAGCTCACCTCCTGGGGGCTGCCGTTCGGCGTGGCGCTGCGCGACCTCTCGCCCGGTGCCTACGCCTGCACCCGGCGCATCCTCGACGTGCTCCGCGAGCGGGACGTCGCGATGGTCCTGCCACCCCTGCCCAGCTTCTCCGACGCTCCCCTCGTGCCGTATGTGCTGGACGAGCGGAGCTTCATCCCCGGCAGCCCGGTCGAGCGCTACCCCGAGGATAGCTACTTCGAGGGCTACCCGCGGCCCGGAGGAAGGGGCACGGGCACGAGGAACTATATCGTCCTTCTCGGCACCACCTCACAGACCTCAGGCTACGTGAGGGCGCTCGAGGACAGGCTGCGTGGCCTCGCGGACTCGTACCCGGACGTGGACGGGATCGTCGCGGTCGCGCACACGGAGGGCGGCGCTGGAGCGCCTCCGAACAACCGCGAGGTCCTGCTGCGCGCGCTCGCGGGGTTCATGGTGCACCCGAACGTCGGCGCGGTGCTTGCCGTGGACTACGGCGACGAGGCGGTGACGAACCGGCACCTCCAAAGGTACATGGAGGAGCACGGGTATCCTCTGGACAGCGTCCTGCACCGCTTCCACACGGTCAGGTCGGGCTTCGAGGAGAGCCTCGAGGAGGGCGAGCGCATCGTGCGGGGGTGGCTGGACGAGGTGGGCTCGTACCGGCGCGAGCGGCGCCCGGTCTCCGAGCTCAGGATCGCGCTCCAGTGCGGTGGCTCGGACGCGTTCTCCGGGGTCTCCGGCAACCCGCTGGCCGCGTGGGTCGCGAGGGAGGTCATCCGCTACGGCGGGGCGGCGAACCTGGCGGAGACCGACGAGCTCATAGGGGCAGAGTCCTACGTGCTCCAGAACGTGCGGGACCTCGAGACCGCCAGGCGGTTCCTCGAGACGGTCGAGCGCTTCAAGCGGCTGCTCGCCTGGCACGGGCAGACCGCGGAAGGCAACCCCTCCGGCGGCAACCTGTTCCGCGGCCTGTACAACATCACCCTCAAGTCGCTGGGCGCGGCGATGAAGCGCAACCCGGAAGTTCGCCTCGAGCACGTGATCGAGTATGGGGAGCGGATGCGTGAGCCGGGCTTCCACTTCATGGACAGCCCCGGCAACGACCTCGAGAGCGTCGCGGGCCAGGTCGCCTCGGGCTGCAACATGATCTTCTTCGTGACGGGCAACGGCTCGATCACGAACTTCCCGTTCGTGCCGACGATCAAGGTCATCACGACGACGGGGCGCTACAACCTGCTGCCCCACGAGATGGACGTGAACGCGGGCGCTTACCTGGACGGCACCCCGATGGACGAGCTCGGACGCGAGATGTTCGAGCTCACGCTCCGGGCCGCCTCGGGAGAGCGCACGAAGGGGGAGCTCGCGGGGCACTCGCAGGTCTCGATCTGGCGGAACTGGCGGCAGACGAGCGAGGAGGGCGCGCAGGAGGCGCTGTCGCGCCCCGCGCCGACGGGCAGGCCACTCGATCTGCGCGCCGGGACGGAGAGGTTTAGTATAACGGCGCGGATGTACCGTACCCCCGAGGGGTACGCGGCGGACCGGATCGGGCTCGTGCTGCCGACGAGCCTGTGCTCGGGGCAGGTCGCGCGACTGATCGCGGAGCGCCTGAACGCGCGGCGGGTCGGTGAGGGGAAGGTGTCGCGCTACGTCGCGCTGCCCCACACGGAGGGCTGCGGCGTGGCGGGCCCGATCTCGACCGAGTTGTACACCCGCACGATGATCGGGTACCTCGTGCACCCGAGCGTGAGGGCGGGGCTGTTGCTGGAGCACGGGTGCGAGAAGACCCACAACGACTATATGCGCCACCACATGCGTGAGATGGGCATCTCGCCGGAGCGGTTCGGCTGGGCGAGCGTGCAGCTCGACGGCGGCATCCGGAGCGTGTCCGAGAAGGTCGAGCGCTGGTTCTCGGAGGCGCTCGCCGCGGCGTCCGAGGAGGGCCGGGAGACGGTGGGGCTCGGCGAGATCAGGCTCGGGCTCTCCTCGGTGGGGCCGGTGAGCGAGGAGGTCGCGGAGGCGATGACCCGTGTGGCGAGCGCGATCACGGGGGCGGGCGGCACGGTCGTCGTGCCCGAGAACGCCACCCTGCTCTCCGCTCGGAGCTTCCTCGAGGAGCTCGCGGGCGGCGGCGCGCCGCGTCCGACGATCTCGTACGGGCAGGTGGCGCGTCCCGAGGGGCTGCACGTGATGGAGTGCCCGACGGATCACTGGGTCGAGACCCTGACGGGCCTGGGGGCGACGGGCGTGGACCTGGTGCTCGCACACACCTCCCGACGCCCGGTGCAGTCTCACAGGATGGTGCCGGTGCTGCAGGCGAGCAGCGCGCCCGAGGTGCAGCGCGCATACGCCGACGACCTCGACGTGGCGCTCTCGGGCGGACCCGACGGCTGGGCCGAGCAGATGCTTCGGTCGGTCGCGGAGGTCGTCTCGGGGGAGCGCGTGCCGAAGCTGCACCGCCGGGGCAACCTGGACTTCCAGATAACCCGGGGCCTCTTGGGCGTCTCGACGTAGCGTTGGGGCCGAGCTTGTTCCGCCAGGTGCTGTACGATCTCTGGGTGGAGGACGGGGAGATACTCGAGCGGACGCAGCCGCTCGAGGAGATCGTGCTCGAGGCGGCCAGGCGGAGCGGCGCGGTGATCCTGCACTCCCACTTCCATCAGTTCGACCCGCACGGCGTCACCGGCGTCGTGCTGATATCGCAGTCCCACCTGACGATCCACACATGGTCGGAGGACAGGTTCGCCGCGATAGACTTCTTCACGTACCGCCACCTCGACGTCGACGCCGCGCTCGACTACGTGCGCGAGCGGCTGAGGCCCATCGAGGAGAAGGTCACCGACCTCTCCCGCGGCGGCCCTCCAGCGCATCCGCCCGAGCCCGGCGGGTGACGCCGCTTCCGGGCGAGCCCGTACCTGCCGTCATCCCGGCCCACCTACATCGGTCATCCTGAGCCCTTCGCGTAGTTTACCCTCGAGCGAAGCGAAGGGCTCGAGAGCCTGCCCTGAGCGCAGCGAAGGGGTAGACTCTGCGAAGGATCTACAAGGGAGGACGCGGCAAAGCTTCCCGGACAGATTCTTCGGCCCTTCGGGCCTCAGAATGACAGGGGTAGGGGGCCTCGG